>JBIIRF010000045.1:0-10670 GCA_044341715.1 Bacteroidia bacterium
GGAGGGGATGAGATTGATAGATGTGATGGGATGTAGGGGATGGGTGGGATGTGGGGATGTGGGGATGTGCGGGATGTGGGGATGTGCGGGATGCGGGGATGTGGGGATGTGGGCTGAAGCCCTGAAGTGTGCCGTGAAGTTGGAACTTGTTCCTACTTCTGGGCTCTACTTCAGGGCTCTACTTCAGGGAAAAAACTAAACGGATACAAATGTTTATTATACGACTACAAAAATTCAGTGTATGATATTTGCCGAATGTTTAAAAACAAATTACTTCGCGAAGACATCACTTATACCATTATAAGTTGTTGTTATAAAGTACATGCTTCAATTGGTGGCGGACTATTGGAAAGTAGCTACCAGAAAGCATTGTCCATTTCGTTTAAGAACGAATCATTAGAATTTATTCCGCAATTTAAATCTAACGTGTACTATGAAGGAGAAGTCGTAGGTAAATGTATTCTGGATTTTTTAGTGGAAAACAATGTCGTTGTTGAGATCAAAAAGAGCGCGCGGTTCTCAAGAAAAGATATTGAGCAAGTCGAACGATATCTTCAACAAAATAATTTCCCGGTAGCATTGCTCATTAACTTTGGTGCCGACCGTGTCAATGTACGACGTATCCAAAACCCAACCCTTTTTCCAAAACAAAACAACTAACAAAAATAACCCATCAAGGTCATCACGCATATCCCAGTTATCGCGTACATCCCATCACATCTATCAATCCCATCCCGGTCCCGAGTAAACCAGTGCCGATTGGTTTGCAACAAACCAATCGGCACTGGTTTACCTCGGGAATCATCCCTATCACGCAAATCACGAAGCCCCGAGGTACGGCAAGCCGTACTCGGGGCGCATCAATCAATTTTTCTAATTTAGCCTCATGACCACCATTTCAATCTGCGCTCCTGCCCGTAAGGTAATTCCCGAAGAACTCAGGTCCGGCATCTCTCTCCTGGAGTCCAATGGTTTCCGGGTAAAACTATCTGACCACCTCTATGGAGCTTGTCATCAGTTTTCCGGTACCGATGAAGAACGCGCGGCAGATATTCAGGCAATGATCAATGATCCTGACATCGATGCGATTATATCGGCCAGAGGTGGTTATGGCTGTGTCAGGATTGTAGACAAAATCGATTTCACACCCCTTTTAGAAAAGCCGAAACTGTTTATCGGATTCAGTGATATGACAGTTTTTCATCAGCACATCTACCGTCACTTCAATTTGCCAACACTGCATGCGCAAATGGTGTTTGGAATGAATGAGGAAAGAAGTACTCCGGATTCATTGCAAAATCTGATTCGTGTGCTGAAGGGAGAAAAAATTTCATATAACGTTGACGCACATCCGTTAAATAGAGCCGGCGTTGCTGACGGTGTATTGCTGGGAGGTAATCTTAGTATCCTGTATGCGATTTCCGGAAGTACATCGGAAGCTGATCTGAATGGAAAAATTCTCTTTCTGGAAGATCTGGATGAATACCTGTACCATATTGATCGCATGATGATGCAGTTGAAACGTTCGGGTAAACTGGCCGGATTAGGCGGGCTGGTTGTCGGCGGTATGAGTGATATGCGCGACAATACCATTCCCTTCGGTAAAACGGCGGAAGAAATTATCCGGGAGGCCGTAGAGGAATACGATTATCCGGTAATGTTCAATTTCCCGGCCGGGCATATCCGCAACAACCATCCGCTGATGCTGGGCGTCCCCTGGCAAATGACGGTAAATGAAAAGCCGGTTCTTCGGGCGCTATAAAGAAACTTGATTCTAACCCTTTTCTAAAAAACACTTTAATGACTGATATAGAACAAATTGGACCCCGAGGGGAGGCGATTGCCGTACGCTATCTGGAAAGTATCGGCTGTAAAATTCTCGAACGAAACTACCGGCACCGGAAGGGTGAAATCGACATTTTGGCGTTGGATAAGGAGTTTCTGGCGGTGGTAGAGGTGAAAAGCCGTAGCTACTTATCATTCGGAGACCCTGAAACAGCAATCGATAGCCAGAAAATTGAATTGCTGAGTGCCGCAGCCGGATTCTACCAGGAACTACATGATATCCGGGCAGAAATCAGGTTCGATATTATTACTGTACACTTCCCGAAAGGAAAAAAAGCCCGATTAACGCATATAAAAGATGCTTTTCATGGCTAAATCAGGGCATTTTGCGACTGGTGAAGTTTTTTGAGGTTATTAACAATTTTTTTCACGATCTTTGCCGCAATCAATTCAAAATGAAGAAGAAAACAAGCTTCGGCCGTGGTTCATCACGCGCCGGAAAATCAGATCGTTCCCGACCCGATTCCCGTGGGTCGAGAGGTGGTAGACCCACAAGCGATCGTCAGGAACGACCAACCGGAGGTCGTAAGTCTTCATCCTGGGACGATTTCGATCGTTCTGAAGCTCCGCGTGAGCGTCGCGAGGATGAGCGTAAACCGGTTCGCAACACCCGCCCGGGAGGCCGGAGTGATGCTTTTACTAATCGCAGTGATGACCGTCGTCCTTCTCGTAGCAGAGAAGAGGGCAGTGATCGTCCGGGCAGAAGCAGAGAGGATGGTGATCGTCCTTCGTTCAGCCGCGGTCGTTCTTCAGAGCGTTCAGATCGTGGATTTAGCCGCGATAATGATCGTCGCCCAACTCGTAGCCGTGAAGAAGGTGGTGACCGTCCATTCCGTAGCAGAGAGGGTGATGGTGATCGTCCATTCCGCAGCAAAGAAGGTGGTAGTGATCGCCCGTTCCGCAGCAGAGAAGGTGGCAGTGATCGTCCGTTCCGTAGCAGAGAAGTTGGTAACGACCGTCCTTTCCGCAGCAAGGAAGGTGGTGATGATCGTCCGTTCCGCAGCAGAGAGGGTGGCAATGACCGTCCGTTCAGAAGCAAAGAAGGTGGTGATGATCGTCCTTCTTTCAACCGTGGACGTTCTGGCGACAGACCCGAGCGTGGTTTCGGACGTGAAGACAGCCGTAGCCGCGACGACAAGCCTTCGTTCTCCCGTGGTGGAGATCGCAGTTTTTCCAGAGATGATGACCGACGTCCTGCCCGCCGCAGAGATGATGACAACGATCGTCCGGCACCGCGCCGTGATGATGGTGACCGTCCATCCTATTCCCGCGGACGCAGCAATGATAAACCCGAAGGAAGATTTAACCGCGATGATGATCGTCGTCCTTCCCGCAGAAGAGAAGATGGTGACGCACCACGCAGTTTCAATGATAATGAGTTTTCGGATAGGCCTAAACGTGAGTCGTTCGGAAGTGATGATCGTCCCCGCTCAGCCGGAAGAGGTCGCCGCCCGAACCCTGAGCAACGCCACGAACACTTTGAGAAAAAATACGCATCCAGAGACGGAGGAAGAAAAAGTGCACCGCGTAAACGGAATGCATCTACCGGACCTGATCTCAGCGGAGAGATTCGCCTGAATCGTTTCATCTCGATGGCCGGTATCGGATCACGTCGTGAAGCAGATGATCTTATCACAGCCGGACTCATCACCGTAAACGGAACACTGGTAACAGAACTTGGATCCAAAGTAAAACCTGGTGATGATGTACGGTATAACGGTGAGCGTATCCGAAATGAGAAGCACGTTTATCTGTTATTAAATAAACCAAAGGACTATATCACCACCGCCGATGATCCCAACGAACGGAAAACCGTTATGGAACTCATCGAAGGAGCTTGTCCCGAAAGAGTTTATCCGGTTGGAAGACTTGACCGAAACACCACAGGACTCCTCCTCTTCACCAACGACGGAGATGTAGCACGTTATCTCACCCACCCCAGTTCTCATGTGAAAAAAATTTATTCTGTGGAACTGGACAAAAACCTCAAAGTTGCCGACATGAAACAGCTGTTGGAAGGGGTTGAACTGGAAGACGGAATCAGTCGTGTTGATGACATCGCATTTGATGGTGAAGGTTCAGATAAAAAGTCGGTAGGCGTAGAATTACATTCCGGAAAAAACCGCGTTGTGCGTCGTTTGTTTGAAGCACTCGGATATGACGTTAAGAAACTCGATCGTGTTGGTTTTGCGGGACTTACAAAGAAAGATCTGCCACGTGGAAGATGGAGATTTCTCGATGAAAAAGAAATCGGTTTCCTGAAAATGACAGGAAATAAGAAGAAATCAAAACAGCTTCTTGACGAATAAAATCTAGTTGAATATATCCTATTAAAACGGCCGGAAAATGATTTTTCCGGTCGTTTTTATTTGTGTCGGTACGTTGTAAAATTGAAAAGGGTTTACTGTGTCCGAAAAAATAAATTATGGAATCCTGCGGATTGCGTTCTCTACTTTTGCCTTCGCACAGAATATAGGCGGAGAAAATCCCTTCACCAAAACAAAAAAACAATGAACATTAAAAAATTCACTTTAGCCACATTTACAAAGGCCGCACTACTTACATTGATAAGCATTCATGTATCGGCCCAGCAACTACCACAGCAATGGTTACGCAGTTTCAGAGCGCAGGGTCTTTGTGCTGATCGTATTTCTAAAATTCAGGCAGACAACAACGGCAACGTTTACCTTGCAGGATATGCTTCTGCTGATCGAGGACAACCCGACTACTTCGTAATGAAACGCGATGCACAGGGTGATACACTTTGGTTTTATTATTATGATAGTGGTTTCCGGGGAGAAGATTATGTGCGTGACCTTGCAATTGATAACTCAGGCAATGTATACATCACTGGCGAATCTGATCTCACCTTTGCAGGCAACAGAGATGCAGTAACCATTAAGTTAAACTCTTCCGGTGTACAGCAATGGATCGCGAGATATCCTTCTCCAACAGCCGGAGAAACTTTTGCAAACAGTATTGCAATAGATGCAACAGGAAATGTATATATCGCAGGACAACATCGCCCCAGCAGTGGAAGTTACGATTGGTTTGTGGTGAAATACAATTCCTCCGGTACTCAACAGTGGGCAGATATTTACAATGGTCCGGGAAGCGCAGTAGATGAAGCCCTGGCCATCACCATCGCGCCTAACGGAAATGCAACCGCCTGCGGATATATTCACTCAGGAAATGCAAACGGTGGAACAAACCTCTATGTTAAACAATACTCATCAACAGGAACCACGGTTTGGTCTGATACCTATACGAATCCGGTCTTCAATGGCGCAGATCGTGCAGTGGGTCTTGGCTTCAGTACGGCCGGTGATCTGTATGTCGGCGGAGAGACAAATAATTCAGCCGTCTTCAGCATAGATGCGGTAGCTTTAAAATACAACAGTGCCGGTGTACGTCAATGGGATTTCATTTATGTAGACCCGCTGACTACAAGTGAATATGTACTGGATGTAAAAGTGGATAATAACGGAAACACCTTCATTGCCGGAACAGATTATTCGAACGGCTTTGTTTCGCGTATCAACGCAAATGGTACTGCAGGATGGATGAAAAGATGGAGAGGTCCGCTGCCTTTTGGATATGATGTGATTTATGCAATGGCTATCGATAATAACGGTGGTGTATATACGACAGGTCGCGGAGTTTATCCCGGAGTTGATCATTATGCAAACGGAGGAATGGCCAATCAGTTCATTGCAAAACACAATGACAATGGAGATTCGCTCTGGACATACCGCAGCGCCGACACGCTGACACCATCAATGGGATTTGCCATCACCGCTTTAAATGGTAAAGTATATGCCGGAGGTTTTAAAACAGATTCTGCTTATCATAATGAGAACTTGTATGTGATGATTGCAGATACTGCAGGTCCCGCAATTGCAGAATGGGTTTACAACGGGAAAGGAGATGCCATCACACGCGGACAATTTGTACGAATTGATGCACAGAACAACGTGTATTGCGCCGCTACTACAGACAGACTTGGATTCCAGACAGGACTCGATGTTTCCATTGTAAAATACGATCCGGCAGGAACACAACTTTGGGAACGCTACTATAGCACACCGGGCTGGAACAATGATACCTTAACCGGAATGGAATTAAATCCATCCGGACAACTTGTACTTTCTGTATCAAGCGACAGTGGACAATCAAAAAACAATTACCGTCAATCACTCGTGACCATCGACGGCAATGGAAACTTTGTTGACACAACCTGGTATTTACCTTCACCATTAGGAAGTATACTCGCAAATACTATGTTGATGCGAAACGATGGCAGTGTAGTGATCGGCGCGACATCGAATCTTATCGGTGGTTTAATGATTTTCTTCGATGCTACAGGAGCAGTGCAATGGACGGCAAAACTAGATTCCACACAATTTGCTGCAACAAAAGTCAATAGTCTGGCAGCCTTCCCAAACAATGATATTGCCGTAGCCGGAATGGTGCAAACAGGTGCGGGAAATACCGGAAAAGGAGTTGTGCAACGTTTCACAGCTCTGGGAGCACGATTATGGACAGCCGATTTCGATTCAGCGAATGTATATGATGAGGCAAAGGATGTAACTGTGAGTCCGGCAGGGGAAGTAGCAGTAACCGGTCTTAGCGGGTATACCACCACAGGCACATCTGCACTCATGACATTTAACGGAACCACCGGAGCCATCATCTGGAGAAAAACATATAACCCGAATACTACGAACGAATATGGTGTCAAAGTACGCTATACCCCGGCCGGAAATCTGGCATACATCTGCCGCGGCTGGACCGGATTTGTAGCCCGTTACACTACATTACAGTACACTGCGACAGGAACATTCCAGTGGGCTACGGTGTACAGTCAGCAAGCGAGCGATCGTGAACCGGTAGACATGCTGGTTGAACCCAATAACCGTGTAGTAACAGCAGGGTGGTTAATAGACGCAACATCCATTAACTACAACTATGTGCTGGTTGGTTATAACAGTAGCGGTGTACAGCAATTTGAAAATGTTTGGGCCAATACCACGGGGACTCAATCAAATCCCGACCTGCTGCGATCTCTTACAAGAGATGGGATAGGAAACTTCATTGTTACCGGTGAAAGCGCCGACGATTTCCTGAATAACTTCCTGTACCGAATGGTCACCATCAAATACGGCGGCAGTGCAACAGGAATTGATGAAGGTCCAGCAGCATACACAGGTAACGTTATCGCCTATCCGAACCCTTCTGCTGATGGGATATTCCAACTGATAGATGCTGCGGCAGATGCGCCCATCAGCACTGCACAGGTGATGGATTTACAAGGCCGATTACTTCGTACTATTCCGGTCAGCAATGATGTAGTAAATATAAACGAGCTACCATCAGGTGTATACTTACTGCGCTACTTCAGAGATAATCGTCCGGCAGGAACATTAAAACTGATTCGCTAAAACTTCAATAATCAAATACCGCTTTTTACTGAAGCCATCGTTGTTATTCTAACGAAAAGAATGATAACCTTGGCTTCATTTTTAAGTAGGTTGTATAGTTTACATTCGAACTTCCAAAACAAACCCCATGAATAATCTTCGTACTCCATTGCTGCTGCTTTTACTGATTTCAGTCATTCTTCCTCTTTCTGCCCAACAGTTACCACAACAATGGCTACAGCGCTTTCGTCCGGTAGGGAAAGGCCAAGACAGGTTAGAGAAAATCACTTTGGATGCTTCCGGAAACATTTATGTATGCGGATTCGCCAGTGGAGAACGAGGCACTCCCGATGCTTTCCTTATGAAACGAAGTTCTGCGGGCGATACATTATGGACCTATTACTATGATGCAAATACCCTTAATGAAGATTTCTTCTACACGCTCGCTGTTGACCAGAACGGTTTTGTTTATGCAACCGGAATCTCCCACCTCTCCACCAACGGATATGCGGATTGCATCACTGTAAAAATCGACAGCAACGGAGTAGAGCAATGGTTTGCACGATATCCATCAGGAACATTTACCGATACACAGGGAAATGATATTGCTGTAGATGGGAATGGAAACGTTTATGTTGCCGGATTTTCTGACCCGGGAGTAGGATCTGCCGACTGGCTCGTGATCAAGTACAATGCAGCCGGAATACAGCAATGGACAGATATCTACAACGGCGAACTCAACGCTGAAGACAGAGCCAACGCTATTACTATCGCACCCAATGGTAATCCAACTGTTTGTGGTATACGCTGTGATTCAATTGCCAATGGTGGCTGGAATGCATTTGTACGACAATATTCTCCCACAGGTACAGTTGTATGGGAAGATGTTTACCGTCACCCCACCTTTACTCTACTCGATGAAGCACTCGACCTCGCCTATACCAATACCGGGGAATTACACGTAGCAGGAGTTACAAATGTAAATTCTTCCACCAGTGTAGAAATGCTCGGAATCGCCTACGATGCTGCAGGGACACGTTTATGGGCCACCGTTTACTCCGACGCAGCATCATTGGCAGCCACGAGTGAAAATGTGTATGGAACAGACATCGATCAGAACGGAAATATTTTCTTCTGCGGATCAGATTTCCAGGGAGCCTTTCTCACCTGCATTTACGGAAATGGAAATATGGGCTGGAGAAAAAAATGGTTAGGCCCATTGACTCCTCATCGTGATGTATTCTTTGGCGTTGAATCGGATAATAACGGTCACGTATATACGTCAGGTAAAGTTATCTGGCCGGGAACGGATTACAGCGGCAACGGAGGAACAGGTATTTTGCTCATCACAAAGTATACCATCGCCGGTGATTCTCTCTGGAGTTACCATATCAGCGACACCAATGATATTTCAATGGGATGGGATATCGCATTGCAGGGAGATCGGATTTATACCGCAGGTTTCAAAGCAGATACTGGTGATTTCAATCAGAATCATTTTGTTACTGTGCTGGATACATCAGGAACGATGATACACGAGTGGCAATACAATTGTAAAAGCGATGGACTCATCACCCGACCCATTGTCCGCACCGACGCCACCGGTAATGTTTATGTAGCCGGCACTGTAAATCTGGAGCTTTACCAATATGGATATGATATCGGCATTGTAAAATACGATCCGGCTGGAACAGAACTCTGGACACGCTACTATAATTCCTATGGCTGGAACCGCGATTCACTCATCGCAATGGAAATTGACCCGAACGGAGATTTGATCATTTGTGCCGCTACCGATAGTGTAAACACCGGATTAAAAAACCGTGCTGTACTGATTCGATTAACTGCTGCTGGTGAATTCACCGACACGGTTGGATTCCTCACCACTCCTATAGGCAATACTATTCCGAAAAAAATGCTCATCAGAGCTGATGGTACAATCGTAGTTGCAGCAAATTCAACCATTAGTGGAGGAATCCTCTTATTTTACAATACTGCACTTGAGTTGCAATGGAGTGCATTGATAGATTCTACTGTCATAAATTCCCGCGTGAATAGTCTGGCTAATTTCCCAAACGGCGACATTGCAATTGGTGGATATGTTCAAAGCGGAAGTTTCTCCACAGCTAAAGGAGTTGTACAAAGATTCAGCCCCGCAGGTGCACGTATATGGAGCATGGATATTGACTCCACTAACACATTTGACGAAGTAATCGACATTGATGTAAGTACTACTGGCGATGTTGCTGCGATCACCACTTCCGGAACAACTACATCTCTCATTCGGGTAAACGGAATCTCCGGCGCTCAAACATGGAGACAAACGTATAACCCCACCTCCACCAATATTGAAGCAGGTGAAAAAGTACGGTTCACACCAACAGGAAATATCGCATTCATTTGTCGGGGCTTCAACAGTTTTGTATACCGTTATATTACGGTTCAATACAACGGACTTGGCACATTACAATGGGCCAATGTTTATAGTCAGACCGCACTCGACAGAGATCCGGAAGATATGTTGGTTGATCCGCAGGGAAGAGTAGTTACCGGAGGATGGATGGGTATGGGAAGTACCGTCAGTTACGATTATGTAATGGTGGCCTATAACAGCAATGGAACACAAGCCTGGTTAAACACATGGGGAAGTGTAGGCACGACGAATCAACAGCCTGATTACCTTCGTTCCTTAACCCGTGATGCATCCGGCAACTACATTGTCACCGGCGAAAGTTCCACCGAGACCATCAACAATACCCATTTCCGCGCTGTAACGATTAAATACGGTAGCTCACCGGTTGGTTTAGAAGAAGAATTATCGGGAGTAACTAAGGATAACGTTATCGCCTATCCGAATCCCTCTGCAAGTGGAATATTCCAAATCGCAGATGCATCTCCCAATGGTTCCATGCAACAGTGTAAGCTCATCGATATGCAAGGCCGCACGTTGAAGACATATGCTGATGATCCGCAGGTAGTTTCCTTGCAGGAGATGCCATCAGGAATATATCTGCTGACCTACATTCGTGAAAGCGGTTACAATGGTGCAATACGTCTGGTGAAGGAATAAAACCAAGTCTGATACAGGACGGTTATAATTGCAAAGAAAAGAGAGCATTTCTCTAGACAACTATAAAATAGCTGAACATCGACAGGATATTCAGCTATTTTACATTTTATGTTTTTGAACCGTTCATCAGAAACGCCGACAGAATATATTTTAAAGTTTAAGGAACTTTGAATTCAAGGTTGAACCATCTTCAAAAACCGCGCTTACAACATACAAACCATTATCCCAGTCCTCTATGGAAATATTATTGGGGATGGCGCTATCTGATTCGATTGCTGTGAAAACTTTTCTTCCCTTAAGATCATATATTTCAAGCTGAATCAGTCGTTGAGTTA
>JBIIRF010000329.1:0-3201 GCA_044341715.1 Bacteroidia bacterium
AAGTAAAATCTATCCCCCACAGAAACAAGTACTTAAGAATATTTACCTGAGTTTTTTCTACGGGGCCAAGATTGGTATCCTGGGTTTGAACGGTTCGGGAAAGTCCACTTTGTTGAAAATTATCGCTGGTCTGGAGAAGTCCTTTCAGGGTGAGGTGGTGTTTTCGCCGGGTTATCGTGTCGGATATCTTTCGCAGGAGCCGGAGCTGGATGAGTCCAAAACTGCACGCGAAATCGTGATGGAAGGGGTTCAGCCGATTGTTGATCTTCTGAAAGAATACGAAGAAGTAAACAACAAACTTGGTGAGCCACTCGATGATGATGCAATGACGAAACTTATCGATCGTCAGGCGGAGTTGATGGATAAAATTGATGCTGCCGGTGCATGGGAACTTGATAATCGAATTGAAGTGGCGATGGATGCATTGCGTTGCGCAGATCCCGAAACACCGGTGAGTATTTTATCAGGTGGGGAACGTCGTCGTTTGGCGCTTTGCCGTTTGTTGTTGCAGGAGCCGGAGATTTTATTGCTGGATGAGCCGACCAACCACCTGGATGCAGAGAGCGTTGAATGGCTGGAGCATCATCTTCAGCAATACAAAGGAACTGTAATTGCGGTAACCCACGACCGTTATTTCCTAGATAATGTTGCAGGCTGGATTCTGGAGCTGGATCGTGGAGAAGGAATTCCATGGCAGGGTAACTATAGCAGCTGGCTGGAGCAGAAAGGAAAACGTCTGGAGCAGGAAGAAAAGTCAGAGAGTAAACGTCGTAAAACATTGGAGCGTGAGTTAGAGTGGGTGAGAATGTCGCCGAAAGCTCGTCAGGCTAAATCAAAAGCACGTCTTGCTGCTTATGATAAAATGGTGAACGAGGAGACGAAGGATAAAGAAGAACGTTTGGAGTTATTTATTCCTCCGGGACCACGTCTGGGAACAAATGTGATCGAAGCGGATCATATCAGTAAGGGTTACGGTGATCGTTTGCTTATTGAAGATCTTACCTTCTCGCTTCCACAAGCCGGAATCGTAGGAATTATCGGGCCAAACGGTGTTGGTAAAACAACTTTGTTCCGCATGATTATGGGATTAGAACAACCAGATACAGGAACATTTAAAGTAGGAGATACAGTGCAGCTCGGTTACGTGGATCAGAGTCACAAAGATCTGCTTCCGGAGAAAACAGTTTTTGAAGTTATATCCGGCGGTACAGATAATATCGTTATTGGAAACAAGAGTGTGAACGCCCGGAGTTATATTTCGAAGTTTAACTTCAGTGGTGCAGATCAGGGTAAAAAAGTCGGCGTGCTTTCAGGTGGAGAACGTAACCGTGTGCATCTTGCCATGACACTGAAAACCGGTTCCAACGTATTGCTGCTGGATGAGCCGACCAACGATATCGACGTGAATACACTTCGCGCACTGGAAGAAGCTTTGGAAAACTATGCTGGATGTGCAGTAGTGATCAGCCACGATCGTTGGTTCCTCGACAGGATTTGTACACATATCCTGGCATTCGAAGGCGATTCGCAGGTGTATTTCTTCGAAGGTGGTTACTCCGATTACGAAGAAGCCAAGAAGAAACGTCTGGGAAATGTAGAGCCGAAGAGATTCCGTTATAAGAAACTCACTACTTCCTGATCATGAAGCCTTCCATTCCAAAAGGCACGCGCGATTTTTCTCCCGATGATATGCTGAAGAGAAATTATCTCTTCGATACAATCCGTGCGTCCTTTCAAAAATTCGGATACCTGCCGCTGGAGACTCCCTCGATGGAGAATCTCAGCACCCTTATGGGAAAGTATGGTGAAGAAGGAGATAAGCTCATTTTTAAAATTCTGAATTCAGGTGATTTTCTCGACAAAGCAGACGAGAGTTTGTTGCAGCAGAAGGATAGTAAAAAACTAACGGCCCATATATCCGAAAAAGCACTTCGCTACGATCTGACTGTCCCGTTTGCACGGTATGTAGTGATGCATCAACATGAGATAGCTTTTCCGTTTAAACGTTATCAGATTCAGCCGGTATGGAGGGCAGATCGTCCGCAGAAAGGCCGTTACCGCGAATTTTATCAATGTGATGCTGATATTATCGGAACAGATTCACTGCTGTGTGAACTGGAACTGGTGCAGTTGTTCGAGGATGTGTTTTCGAAACTCGGATTGAATGTGTTAGTGCAAATCAATAACCGTAAAATCCTGAGTGGTATTGCTGAGGTACTGGGTGAAGCTGATAGAATAATTGATATCACCGTGGCAATCGATAAGCTCGATAAAATCGGTGTGGAGAAAGTGAAGGAGGAGTTGAGAGGAAAAGGAGTGAGTGAATCGGCTATTGTTGGTTTGCAGCCGTTGCTCGAGTTTAAGGGCGATAGTGCTCAGAAGCTCGACTTGCTGAAAAATTTATTGGCAACATCTGAAACCGGTAAAAAAGGAATTGAGGAAGTGGAGACGTTGTTCGGTTATGCTTCGGCATTTTCGTTTAGCCATATCCGTTATGAACTGGATATTACATTGGCCCGCGGATTGAATTATTACACCGGTGCTATCTTTGAAGTAAAGGTGGCTGATGATAGGTCAACGTTTACTTCCAGTATTTGTGGTGGCGGACGTTACGATGATCTGACCGGAATCTTCGGTTTGCCCGGCATGTCAGGAGTGGGTATTTCGTTTGGCGCTGATCGTATTTGTGATGTGCTGGAAGAAGCAAGACTATATCCTGAGAATGCATCGGTAACTACGCAGTTGCTGATTGTAAATTTTGGTGCTGCTGAAATTCCGTTTGCTGTTAAGCTGGCTGATCAAATGCGAAAAGCAGGAGTAAATGCCGAACTATATCCGGATGAAGCAAAAATGAAAAAGCAGTTTTCCTACGCTGACTCCCGGAAGATACCATACGTATTATTGGCAGGAGAAGAAGAAATTAAGTCGGGAAAACTGACATTAAAAAACATGAGTTCCGGAACGCAGGAGTCACTGACCGTTTCGGAGATTATTGAGTATTTAAATAAAAATTAAGTCCGCAGTATGGATCATATTATCTCTTCGCAACACATAACCTTTGATCATATTAAATCGATCCTTCAGCCCGGAACTAAACTGGTGCTTGGCGAAGAGGCTGTACAACGCATTCGCAAATGCCGCGAATATCTCGATCAGAAACTCGATGGAACGACTGCGTATTACGGAATAAATACCGGATTT
>JBIIRF010000330.1:0-3196 GCA_044341715.1 Bacteroidia bacterium
CAAAGACTTATTACATACACCAACCGCTGCAGCCAAAGACGCCGGATACGAACGAAAAGTATTGGAATCGGCCGATGAAATCATCGTAGTAAGTGAAGCCATCAAGCGCACATTCGCAGCGAAATCAGCAAAGATCAATGCCGGCAAAGTGCATGTTATTCCCAACGGATACGACGAAAATGATTTTGCAGGAGAAGTGAAACCGGAAGCAAACGCATTCGTTGTTTCATATGTCGGCACCATGGCAGACACTTACAAGCCCGACGTATTTTTTAAAGCATTTGCAGAGGTTGTAAAAAAGCATCCCCAACAAAAAGTACGATTCCGGTTTATCGGAAATGCACCCTGGACCTTAAAAAAGCTCACCGAAGACTATGGTATTGATTCGCACTGTGAGTGGATTGGACATGTAAACCACGATGAAGCTATTCACTACATGCGCACCTCCGATATGTTATTACTCATCATACCAGACAGCAAAGGAGCCGAAGGAATACTCACCGGAAAGCTGTTTGAATACTTAGGTGCAGAAAGAACGATACTCGGCATTGGACCTGTCAATGGAGATGCAGCAAAGATTGTTCTGGAATGCAATGCAGGGAAAATGTTTGAAAGGGGAGAAGGAAATACCATTCGGGATTGGCTCGATCAACAGGTAGAGACGGTGTTCCGCAGGGAAACAATATATAACGGTAACGGACAGGTGAAAAAGTTTCGCCGCCGCGAATTAACAAGATCGGCAGCAGCCGTCATAAACGGGAAACTAGGATAAGGCATGTGTGGTATAGCTGGATTTATTGATCCCGTCATTGGGCGAACAGAGCAGGAGCATGTACTGGAGCAAATGTTGCAGGCCATAGCACACCGTGGTCCGGATGCAAGGGGAATGCACTTTCATCAGTCCTTAGGCATCGGCCAAAACCGCTTATCCATCATTGACCTCAGCGCCGACGGAAACCAGCCCATGTTTCGCCAGCACTTATCCATTGTTTACAACGGAGAGGTGTACAATTACCGTGAGATAAAAAAAGAACTGGAGGCAAAAGGAGCAAGGTTTCATACGCAATCAGACACAGAAGTAATCCTTGCAGCTTACGAAATGTATGGGCAAAAATGTGTAGATCATTTTGTCGGCATGTGGGCCTTTGCCATCTGGGATGAAAAGGAACAGATATTATTTTGCTCACGCGATCGATTCGGAATAAAACCATTCTTCTATTTGCAGGAGGGTAAAAGATTTTATTTTGGATCAGAGTACAAAGCCTTATTTCCATCACCGATATTCAGGAAGGAATATAATTTCCGTCAGATCTCCCGCGGATTACAGCTTGGATGGAACGCCTATCACGACGAAACGTACTTCGAACATCTGCATGCATTGCCTGCTGCCCATAATCTCATCTATAAACCGGACGGGAAAATAGAAATTCACAGATACTGGGACATCGATACACAGCAGACCGTAAAAACGGGTAAAGCAGAAGCGATCGAAAGGTTTCGGAATCTTTTCATGGACAGCCTCGACTTACATATGCGCAGTGATGTAGAGGTAGGTGGTTGTCTTAGTGGTGGATTAGATAGTTCAGCCATAGCATCTGTAATTGGTAAAAAGTTTCCACAGACATCCTTCAAAACATTTACTGTTTATTATGAAGGAGCAAACTCAGTTGACGAACGGCCATGGGTCAGTGAAGTATTGAAAAAGTATCCACAACTGGATCCCTATTACTTCACACCCACCGATGATGACATCCGCAACAATTTTGAAAAAGCAATCTATCATGCAGATGTTCCGCTGGCAGGATCATCTCCCATATCGCAATATTTCGTCATGCAACTCGCCGCATCCAAAGGGATAAAGGTACTACTCGACGGACAAGGCTCTGATGAGATGTTAGGAGGATACATGCACTCGTTTTACCGGTTGCTTGGAGACCAATTCAAAAACTTCAGGATAGGCAGTGCAATGAAGGAGTTGAACAGTCATAGTCAACGGCAGGAATTCAGTACCGGCAAGAAAGCGGATTTGGTATTGAAGAGTATTTTATCCGGAATAAAAACAGAGCAATCGCTCTATGAACTGGAGTATCATCGGTATCTGCCATTCTTATCGAAAGACAAAGCGGTACCGTTCACCTTATCTCCCAAAACCGGCACCCGCCTCAACGAATTTTTATACCAGCTCACCTTCGCCAGTAGTCTGCCCACCTTGCTTCAATTCGAAGACCGCAACTCAATGGCCTTCTCCATCGAATCGCGCGTACCCTTCCTCGATCATCGGTTAGTAGAGTATGCATTCTCCTTACCCGACCATCTTAAAATCGACCAGGGATCCACCAAGCTGATACTACGAGAAGCCATGAGAGGAATAATGCCCGACGCCATCAGCGACCGCAAAGACAAAAAAGGCTTCGTCACACCCGGTGAAGTTAAATGGCTTCGGGGCCCCTTAAAACACCTTTTAGAGCAAAATTTCAGTCAGCTCGACTTCCTTGAAACCGAAAAAGTCACCCGACTCATCAGCGAATTCAAAGCCGGCGACAACAAAAACGCCAATTTAGTTTGGCGAGTGGTAGTTTTACGGTGGTGGATGGGGTAGGTTAATATAATGGTGATTTGAATTTTGAACAGTAGCAAAATCTTCAAATGCCGAATTACATTCTTGGAAAATTTTTCATCAGGTTAGATGTAGATTGAACTTATTGCTGGTAAACCTAATCGTTCATAAGTCCTATTATCACCTTCGATAAATTTTTGTTCCTGTCATTAAAGTGATACCTTTCACTAATCAGTTTCCTGTTTTTACTTGACATTTCTTCGTCGGCTATTTCTGCACTTTTCAGAATGGTAATTAATTCTTGTGTCTTTCGTGTTGTAATTGACAAGAGTGTATTACCCGTAATCTCCGGCATTGAAAAAACATTGCTCACAATTGGTGTACACCCACATAACATCGCTTCACATAATGCATTGGGGAATCCTTCTGCCATGCTGAGTTGAAGGTAGTATTCATGTTCGTTAAAGATCCGGTGCAAATCGTTGTGAGGAATAGGAGGTAGGATTGTTACATTATTGGATTTTACATCCAGTTTCTTCCACTCCGGAACACCGGCTATTGTAAAATGATAGTCTGGAAATTCTACAGCGGCTTCAAGAATTAAATCAATACCTTTTAATTGCACCTGGAATGGGTATT
>JBIIRF010000331.1:0-3168 GCA_044341715.1 Bacteroidia bacterium
CGAACAAAACAGTTTACTCTTCCGCTTCAAAGAGCTGGCAGCCGAATACCGCAACTACCACTTCACCGGATGGGCCACAGGACAAACGCTCGCACAACGTTTTGAATACTGGAAAACGGCCAGGTGGATCATCGCACATCATCCACTCACCGGAGTAGGCACCGGCGACGTACCCAATGCCTACAAAGACGCCTACAACGCCACCAACAGCACACTCAGCGATGAATGGCGATTACGCGCGCACAACCAATACCTCAGCTTCGGGGTAGCTTTCGGATGGCCCGGAATGATTTACTTTATTTTCGTACTGGCGTATGCGTTAGTGACCGGTATCCGAAAAAACGATATTGTTTACCTATCCTTTCTACTTATCGTCATCGCCTCCTTCTTCACCGAAGACACCCTCGAAACGCAGGCGGGCGTTACGTTTTTTGCGTTTCTCAATGCCCTTCTCCTGATTCGATCAACAGAAGAAAAGAGTTGAAAAACGGGTCCTCGATGCCAGTTTTCGCCATGTCTGGCCCTGTTTTCACCCGAAATTCGATCCTTTTCACCACCTTCGCAGCCTAAACGGGGTTTTAAACACTGACCTTTACACCCGGAGCAATGGGTTCACACGACCCGTTCAGAATGGCAGACACGAACGCACAACAGCTTTTATTTATCCAGCAAGCCCTGACAGAAGGTCGGACAGGAGATGCTTTGCGGGAACTTCAGGTACTGTTGGCAGCACAACCAGAGCACGGCAAGGCACAAGCTTTATACGGCACGATCCTTTTCCGCCATCTCAAAGATTTCAGCGGAGCCGAAGAAGCCTTTCGGATTGCGATGCGTCAAGCTCCGGGTTATCCTGATCTGTACATTGAATACGGAGAGTTACTTCTTCAACTCGACAAAGGCACGGAAACAGTCGCCATCCTGAACCGTTCCCTTGAAGTACCCGGCATTGCAAAAGATAAAATCTACCGCATCTTCGGACAACTTTACGAACGCCAGCAAAAATGGGAAGACGCTATCGACTATTACAACCGTGCGATTTTCTTTACCCTCTCCGGCACTGATATGATCCTTTATCAGGAAGATCTGTCACGAGTAAAACAGAAAATTTCCCTTCAGTAATCCTTCCGGAATCTCCGTTTCTCCCCAAAGGTTATGAACCATCGCATGAGAGCTGTATGGTAGTCCCTTCATTTCCTGAAAAATAGAAACAGCATGAACGGAATATTTCAACAGTCCGCCAGGACAAGGGAGACACTTTCTATATTCGTAGAAACTGCAACGCCATGGAGAATATCATAAACGCCGTAAAAGAATTCCACGCCACTTTCGGACTCGATTATCATGAAGCACCTCAGACTGAAATCAGCGACAGAATCATTGAACTCCGCCACCGATTAATGGCAGAAGAGAATGATGAATACCTGGAGGCAGCGAAGAACAAAGATCTTACATTGATTGCCGATGCGCTCGGAGATAAACTTTACATTCTTTGTGGTACTATCATTGCCCACGGACTTCAACACAAAATTGTAGAAGTGTTTGAAGAGATTCATCGCAGCAACATGAGTAAACTTGATGAGAACGGAAAACCGATCTACCGTGAAGACGGAAAAATCATGAAGAGTAATCTTTACTTTCTTCCGGACATTAAAACAGTACTGGAGAAAGAAACGGTTTAGAAAATTTTAATGCCAAAATCTTCATGTGACAAGAAAAACCCGGTTTTATTTCCATTGATCGATAAATCGGTAGAGATTAAAATCAGCTTTAAGCGCAACAGGAGAAAGTTGTTCCTGAATTTCAGCAACGGAAATACCTTTCATCCGTTCATGCTGAATCAGCCGGAATGCCCTCTCGGCCAACAGAGAAATGCGTTGTTGGGGAGCCGGAAGTTTTGTATGCTGGTGTATGGAGTTGATCAGCTCAGCAATTCCTTCTTGTCGGCTGGCGTTTGTTTTAATCACCGGAATCACCCAATCGGTAGTACCCATTGGTCGTTCGTGTAATGTGCGGATGAGTCCGGCTGCAAATTTATCAGCTCCATCGCGATCGGATTTATTCACCACAAAAATATCCCCGATCTCCATGATGCCGGATTTCAGCGCCTGAATTTCGTCTCCTGCTTCCGGCACTAATGTGACGATCACGGTATCAGCAAGGGCGATAATTTCCACTTCACTTTGTCCAACGCCTACTGTTTCGATAAAAATATAATCAAAAGCAGCACTGCGTAATACGTCGGCAATTTCTATTGTCTTGGCAGAAAGGCCGCCGAGTGCTCCTCGTGTAGCCAATGAACGGATAAACACATTCGGACTATTGAAATGATCGTGCATTCGCAAGCGGTCGCCCAGCAACGATCCATGAGAAAACGGAGAAGTAGGATCAACAGCCAGGACAGCTACCTTATTCGGTAATCCATTGCCGTTAGTCGTTTCGCTAAGCTGCTTCAGCAATGCATTGATCAACGTACTCTTTCCTGCACCCGGAGGACCGGTAATACCTATTACAGGTGTAGGATGAAAAACCAGGTTACGCAACAACTCCTCATAACCGGGCAGTTCATTCTCCACCAGAGTGATGGCTCTTGCGAGTGCCCTGATGTTTCCATCTTTTATTCCATTGAGGAGATCCACTCTGCGAAAATAGTGAGTCCTCCGATACGGAAGGCTTTCAGCTATCAGAAGACCGCGGGAAGGCAGATTCTGGCACTTTACCAACGGATTATCAATACATTGTATCCAAAACGGAATTTACTGAGGTGTTTTCCTTAAATTTGAGAAATCAATGGTTCCTCTAACGGAGGATGAAAAGGGAATGCCGTGAAATCCGGCAACAGTTCCCGCTGCTGTAAACGAGTTCGCCCTGGCGAATGTACATCCACACACTGTGTAAACGGGAAGTGAGTACTGAAAATCGTGAGTCAGAAGACCTGCCATAGATACATACATTCGATGTCTTCGGAGAAAAGACAAAGGACTATTCCGGCCTTCGGGTGGAGTTGTTGTTGTTGCTCTCCATCTCTATGCCGATGAAATTACTCCTCACATTGCTATGCTGTTTCCCGTTGCTGCTTTGCGGCCAACCGGACAGTTCCGGCATTTTACTGCGTCCGGCGGAGATAAAAGGAACCATTTACAGCGAAGGAGGCCCGTTTAGTGTAAGTCA
>JBIIRF010000417.1:0-3156 GCA_044341715.1 Bacteroidia bacterium
GCCGAAGAGGATCGGGAGCTGGAAGGTAGGCAGTTTCTGGATAAACTCCGGATCAGCGAATCCGTTTTTGTATCCGGCCTTTGCTTTGATCGGAACGACTTCGATATTTTCTCTGTTATTACTATCCACGGTAGTAGCCAGTACACGCAAACGGGCGCCCGTGACGTACACATCGTGACCGCGCTCGAGTTCGGAGAGCTGGAATTCGCTCAGCTTACTGAGATCGAGTTTAACGAGCGTATCGATGCTTACCCGGAAATACTTCGAAAAAGACATCAGCATTTCGAGGGTTGGGTTTTGTACGCTGCCGTTCTCGTAGCTGTTGAGGGTGGAGCGGCTGATGCCGAGTTCGCCGGCAACATGGTCTTGCGTCAGCTTGCGTCGCTGGCGCATTAGTTTGATGTTTGCGTTGAAGATCATCTGTCTAATCAATAAGATTCATTTAAACGCAACGTACGCGGCGATCACGCGGCGGACGCAACGTTATAGTTTATTTACCACTCTTCTCACTCCATCCATCACCTTTGCAGTATTGAAGTTGATCAGGAGTCCAAGTTTCTTTTCAGAAAGTCTTAAATAAGTCATGACCTGTGCCAGGTGTACATTATTTAATTCTTCTACTGACTTCACCTCCACAATTACCTTATTCCCTACCAGCAAATCTATTCGATAGCCGGCTTCCAGTTTTACATCTTCAAAAACCAATGGTAATGGTTTCTGACTCTCCACCGTCAACCCTTTTTTATTGATCAGGTGTGCGAGCGTTACTTCATAAGTATGCTCCAGTAAACCCGGACCAAGCTTCCGGTGTAATTCAATTGCACAATCAAGGATGATTGTGGCGATTTCATTCTCATTCATCGCTGCGCTCGTTGCGCAACCGCTGCTGCCGCCGCGTTTATACGGGAATTGGCATTCTTCGACAAGTTGCATTTTCATACTAAAGTGTGGTTTTAGAAATATTTTTTGCAAATATATGTTTATATTGCAGTCCTTCCAAATGATTGTGTCGCAGTCAAAGGTAATAAATAATTAAACGCTCCAAATGTCCAGTCACGACCGTACCGTAGTTCACATGGACCTAGACAGTTTCTTTGTCTCGGTATCCCGACTTGAGCATCCCGGCCTGTTTAATAAACCGGTGATTGTTGGCGGGAGCAGTGAGCGCGGGGTGGTGGCCGCCTGCAGTTACGAAGCCCGGGCGTTTGGGGTACACTCTGCCATGCCCATCCGGATGGCCCGGCGATTATGTCCCGACGCCATTATTATCCGCGGCGACTACGAACGCTACAGCTACTATTCCGATATGGTCACCGAGATCATCCACGAAAAAGTACCGCTGTACGAGAAGTCCTCCATCGACGAATTCTACATCGACCTCAGCGGCATGGATCGTTTTTACGGCTGCTATAGTTTCGCCACCGAACTGCGTCAGAAGATCATGAAGGAAACCGCGCTGCCCATCTCCTTCGGGCTTTCCCTCAACAAGACGGTCAGCAAAGTAGCCACCGGAGAAGCCAAGCCCAACGGCCAGCTCAAAATCGACCATGGCACGGAAAAACCCTTCCTCGCCCCGTTATCCGTGAGTAAAATTCCGGGAGCCGGCGAAAAAACATCGGGGTTACTCCGCAGCATGGGCGTAGAGAAAATCCATACCCTCCAGGAGATGCCGGTAAAGCTGATGGAGAAGGTACTCGGCGAACCGGGCATCGTACTCTGGAAAAAAGCCAACGGCATCGACAACACCCCCGTAGAGCCCTACAACGAACGTAAAAGCATCAGCACCGAAGAAACCTTCGATAGTGATACCATTGATGTGGTTTTTCTGAAAGCGTTAATCGTGAAGATGGTAGAGAAACTTGCTTACCAACTCCGCACCGAAAACAAACTAACGGCATGCATAACCGTCAAAATACGTTACTCGAATTTTGATACACATACCACCCAGTGCCGTATTCCCTATACCTCCAACGACCAGACATTGATAGATCGTGCGAAGGAATTATTCGACAAACTGTATGAACGCAGGATGTTGGTGCGGCTGCTCGGCGTACGTTTTAGTCACCTCGTAGGTGGGGGACATCAGATTAACCTTTTTGAAGACAGTGAAGAAATCATCAACCTGTATCAGGCCATGGATAAGATGAGACAGAAATTCGGCGATGGAGCTGTGCAGCGGGCGATTGGTACGGGGTTGAAATTGCGGAAGTTTAATCCATTTAACGGGTCATCTCGATACAATCCCTCAAAGTGAAAACTTTTTTCACTTTGAGGGATCACTCGATGACCGCGTAAATGGATTTAAACAGAGTTGCTCGATGAACGCGTAAATGGATTTAAACGGGGTTGCTCGATGAACGCGTAAATGGATTTAAACGGGGATCAATCGATGACCGCGTAAATGGATTTGAACGGCGATCACTCGATGACTGCGTAAATGGATTTAAACGGGGATCACTCGATGACCACGTAAATGGATTTAAACGGGGATCACTCGATGACCGCGTAAATGGATTTAATCAGTGTTAGTCGATGACCGTGAACAATTTTCAGAATTGAAAGAGAGTTTATTGGTTTAAGGGTTTCTTGGTTTAAGGTTTTCTTAGTTTCTAAGTTTTTAGGATCCCTGCTTAGCCAGGAGCTTGGCCCTTGAGCGCAATTAAAAGTAAACGCATAGCCGAAAGGTGCCTCGTGGAGTAGCGACTAGGGGTTCTGAGTTAGATTAAGTATAAACGCGTATTGGAGGGTTGAACTTTTAGGGATTTGGAAAGGCTGCTGGTTGGTCTTGATTTTATATTTTTATACATCGGATAGTATAAGAAATAAAATAATGGACCATACAAGAGTATACAGAATGACCTTTGCAAGTGTTTATCCACTGTACATTCAAAAAGCAGAACGTAAAGGCCGTTCAAAGGAAGAAGTAGATACCATCATCTATTGGCTAACGGGGTATGACCAGCAATTATTACAGGAGGTAATCGAAAAGAAAACGGATTTCGAAAACTTCTTTATTAATGCCCCTGCAATGAATCCCAACGTATCGAAAATAACCGGTGTAATCTGCGGCTACCGCGTGGAGGAAATAGAGGATAAAATTATGCAGCAGGTGCGTTATCTAGATAAACTTATTGATGAACTGGCGAAAGGAAAAGC
>JBIIRF010000334.1:0-3150 GCA_044341715.1 Bacteroidia bacterium
CCTTTTAGCAAGGTCGCCTGTTTTGTACATACGTTCGCCCTTACGGAAAGGGTTTGGAATGAATCTTTCTGCAGTCAGGTCGTCGCGTTGGAGATATCCATCGGCGAGGCATTTTCCAGCAGCAAATAATTCTCCTTCTTCACCGTCATTCACCGGTTTTCCTGCTTCATCCAGAAGATATACTTCGCTGTCCTGAATAGGCTTCCCGATTGGAGGAAGTTTCATCCATGTATCGGGAGCACCTTCTAACAGGTACGAGGTAACGACATGTGTTTCGGTAGGACCGTAATGATTATACAGTTTACAATGTGGTATCCGCCCAAAGAAATCTACCAGAGCAGGAGTCACCTGTAATTGTTCACCTGCAGTAATGATTTCTTTCAGCGAAGGAAGCGTTGCAGATGAATGACGTGAAAGATCGCATAAACTTTGCAATGCGATAAACGGAAGATATAGCCGTTCGATCGAGTATTTTTCGATGTATTGCAGTAATGCGAGCGCGTTGAGACGCATTTCGTCATTGATCAGACAGATACAACCACCATCACACCACGTGGAGAAAATTTCCTGGAAGTGAACATCAAAACTAACCGGAGCAAACTGCAATGTGCGGCCATTTTCATGTACCGAAGTTTGTTTGATCTGCCAGTCGATGAGATTTACCAGCGCGCGGTGAGGAAGCTGAACTCCTTTGGGTTGGCCTGTAGAGCCTGAAGTAAAGAGTACATAGGCTGCACTCTCAGTTGCTATTTCTTTATCAGGATTAGCGGTATTTTTTTCTTCGCCGACTTTCGAAATATCGAGGATCCGGAAATCCCCTTTCGGTAAACGTGCACTCAACGAAGAGGAAGTAATCATTACCGGAATTGCACTGATACCGGCCATGTACTGCAATCGTTCTGCAGGATATTCGACATCGAAAGGCACATACGCAGCACCGGCTTTCAGCACAGCAAGAATAGCCACCATCAAATCACACGAACGGTCGAGACAAATACCAACGTATTTTCCCTGAACCCCCTCGATGGCCATCAGCTGATGAGCCAGACGGTTGGATGATTCATTCAGCTCACGATAAGTAAGCGATTTGTTCTCGTGCAATACTGCCAGGGCATCCGGATGTTGGTTAACCCGATGCTCTACCCAGCGGTGAATGGTGGTAAAAGTTGTCATGTCTTGGTACAATGCGATTTCAGGGCCCCGAAATAGTCAGAGCCACTTTATCACATTCGTTATACTGAAATGATGGAAAAAGGTTCCCCCATTTTCAATACAAAACTATTCAGATTTACAGCGAATTAGCGAAAATATTATGCCGAAAATGCCACGTTTTAAACATCTCCCGACAGTTTGGGTGAACGGATGGAAATCGTGGGTCAAATGGCAGATTTTGTGGTTTGGCACTACCCTTGTGTAGGTGGCTGTCCTCGAAATTCCTGAAATTCACAGCCTCGTCTTGGAAAACAGCCGAATACGGCGGAGATGGGCGGGCGGATTCCGGACCTTAAATCATTAAAAAACAACCAAAAAGCAATATATCTATGAGTACTCAAACCGGTAAAATAAATGTTCAAACAGAGAACATTTTCCCGATCATTAAAAAATTCCTGTACAGTGATCATGAAATCTTTCTGCGTGAATTAGTAGCGAATGCAGTGGATGCTACTCAAAAACTCAAAACATTGAATGCCATCGCCGAGAAGCCGGTGGAACTGGGTGAATTGTATGTAGAAGTGAAGCTGGATAAAGAAAACAAAACCCTTTCTGTAATTGATCGTGGCGTAGGAATGTCTGCGGAAGAGGTGGAGAAATACATTAATCAGATTGCGTTCAGTGGTGCAGAAGAGTTTGTAAACAAATATAAGGATCAGTCGGCTGCACAGTTGATCGGGAAGTTTGGATTGGGTTTTTATTCGGCGTTTATGGTATCGGATAAAGTGGATCTCTACTCACGGTCGTGGCAAGCCGAAGAAAGTGCCGGTGTGAAGTGGACTTGCGATGGTAGTCCGGAATATACCTTAACGACGGAGCCAAAAGCAGACCGCGGAACGGAAGTGCGTTTGTCGGTGAATGAAGATTCCGCAGAGTTTCTCGAGACAACACGCATCCGTACATTACTTAAAAAGTATTGTGGATTCCTGCCCGTAGAGATTCGTTTTGAAGGGGAAAAAATCAATAACACGGAACCGGCATGGACTAAAAAACCAGGCGAGTTGAGTGATGATGATTATAAAGCTTTCTACAGAGAATTATACCCATTTGCAGAAGAGCCTTTGTTCTGGATTCATCTAAATGTGGATTATCCGTTTAACCTGACAGGGATTCTGTATTTCCCCAAGTTGAAGAAAAATCTGGAAGTACAGAAAAATAAAATCCAGTTGTACTGCAGACAGGTTTTTGTAACAGATGCTGTTGAGGGAATTGTTCCTGAGTTCCTCACACTCTTGCATGGAGTAATTGATTCACCGGATATTCCGCTCAACGTTTCCCGCAGTTATCTGCAGAGTGATACCAACGTGAAAAAGATCAGCAATCATATTCTCAAAAAGGTAGCTGATAAACTCGAAGAACTCTACAAAGAAGACCGTGCATCATTCGAAGCAAAGTGGGAAGACATTGGCGTGTTTATTAAATACGGAATGCTCAGTGAAGAAAAATTCAATGAGCGTGCAATGAAATTCTGCCTCCTGAAGAATGTCGATAAAAAGTATTTCACTTTTGATGAGTACAGGGAACTTATTAAAGTCAACCAGACTGATAAAGAGGATAAATTGATTTATCTGTACACCACACAGCCCGACGAACAACATCTTTATATAGAAGCCGCGAAAAATAAAGGATATGATGTACTCTGGATGGACGGAGTTCTCGATAGCCACTTCGTCAATTTCCTCGAGCAGAAAACGGAGAAAAGTGGATTTGTGCGTGTAGATGCAGATACAGCGGATAAGCTGATCAGCAAAGACGATACACAAACATTGAGTATCAGTGAAGATGAGCAAGGTGCATTGAAATCAATAGTTGAAGGACTCATGAATAAGGAGCAATATCAGGTTTCTGTACAAGGATTAAGCGAACAGGAAGCACCTGTAGTAATTACGCGCCCTGAGTTTATGCGAAGAATGAAGGAAATGTCGGCTATGGGTGGTG
>JBIIRF010000046.1:0-10446 GCA_044341715.1 Bacteroidia bacterium
CTTGTTGTATACGGAGTTTCCACCTTCGTTTTACAATTGATAGCAGTTATAGTTCCGCTATATTCTACAGGAGAATTAATGTACAGCTTTTACGGGTTAATTGCATTTGCCATCCTAAAGAATTTCGTCTTAATCTATCAACTCAGGCAAGCAGGAAAAGGCACTTTGCAAATTTCTCAATGGCCGGAAATTTTCTTTCAGGCAGCTCCACTCATGTTCAGTCTGCTCATTGCCGGATCAGCAGAATATATTGATGGCTTCTTAATAAGCACTCATTTTGGCACTGACGCCTTCGCCGTTTTCCGCTATGGCGCAAAAGAGTTACCAGTATCACTCCTGATAGCGAATGCATTAAGCATGGCGATTGTACCCAAACTGGCAGCCGACGGATTAGGAGAAAACAGCCTCGGACTTCTCCGCAAAGAAACAACCCGATTAATGCATTTGCTTTTTCCACTCACACTGATTTTACTGGCCACAAGTCACTACCTATACCCTATTGTATTCCGTCCGGAATTCAGTATTTCAGCAGATGTTTTTAATGTGTATTTGTTGCTCGTCATCAGCAGAATGTTATTTCCACAATCCATCATCATGGCCGCAAATCAGACCGGCATCATCTTCAAAACCTCCCTCATTGAAATCTTCACAAACGTGACAGCCAGCTACCTGCTCATGCTAAAATATGGTATTATGGGAGTAGCGTACGGCACAGTAATCGCCTTTCTCACCGAGAAAATTGTGCTTTTACTTTTTTGCCATCGGATTTTAAAAATTTCTCCCCCACGTTTTATTGCCATCAAAACCTGGTCAGCATATACAATTTTGTTAATAACCGTATATTTTATAACACTAAAAATCAGGCACTTGTAATTAAAACTTACCACTATTGAACTGATTTCACAATACCTTCCAACATTTTTCAACAAAAACCGGTGAAAAACCAACTTCGGAAAACTCCAGTGAATTCATCTCTTCAATTGATAAAAAAAATATATTTGTAACCCTATTGTAAAATACCCCCGGAATGAAAGGGCAGGAAGGTTAAGTATTCCTACCTTTACAGCTACCAAATCAATTCTAAAAACATAATTAAACCAAATTTCAAATGATGAAAAAAATACACATCCTTCAGGGAAGCAGCATTAGCAAAATGTTCCTTCTTACTGCTACGGCATGCCTGTTAGCGGGTGGTGTAGACGCACAATCGCGTTTAAAAGCACCTGGCAAACTGGTAAAAGCTGAAAAAGCAAAAGTTGTTGTTGAACCAACTGGTCCTGTTGCTACAGGTACTGCAAAAGTACAGCCAGGTTCTGTTCGTTCCAACAAATCAGTAAACGGAAAAGTAATGGTAGCTACTAAAACTGACATTGCAACATCCGGAAACATTTACGGTTCATTGGTATCAGAAGGTACACTTGCTGATTACAATGGTGCAGTAAACGTATTGTCTTACACGAATCGTAAGTCTATCGGTGTTGTTCCTCCTGTGAGCAATAGCGGTATCATTCAAACTTATTTCAGTTATGACAAAGGTGCTACCTGGGATACTAACCTGGTTTGTACTCAGAATGCTGCTCCGGTAAACCGTTACCCAAATGGTATCGTTGCAAACCCTCCGGGAAACACAACAGCTAACCAGGCTTACGCAGTAGTTGCTGCTCCATTGCTGGATGGTTCATTGTGGGATGGCGGAACATTTGCTTCTATCCGTCTGGATGGACAAAACACTTCTCAATTAAACATTCAGAATGCTTCTGCAACAGTAACTCAGTGGATGCCACGTATTGGAATGTGTTCAGGTACTAACGGTAACGTATATGTACTTGGTAACAACTACGATTACAATGCTACGGCTCCTGTGTTCAATGGTGCGGTAGTAAACCGTGGTGTTTGGGATGCTGCTAACAACAGCTATACCTGGTCACAGACTAACCTTTATCATGCATTCAGTCAGGATCCTGCTGATGGTTCACAGAACATTTCTTCTTTAGGTCACATGGCATTCTCTGCTGATGGCCAGACTGGTTATGTTATGTTCATCGGACGTGACTCTATCGACGATCATTTGTCTCCTATGCCAATCATCTACCGTACTACTGATGCCGGTGCTACCTGGTCTTTGTACTACAATGGTGATTTCTCTCCATTGTTCGCTGGTTTCTTCCCAGCTAACGGAAATGGTGTTGAGCGTCCTTTCTGGTACACTCGTAACAGTTCTGATATCCAGGTTGATGCTTATGGCAAACTGCACATTCTTTGTGAAGTTGGTAACGCTTCCAGCAATGACCCTGATTCTTTGAACTTCCTGAACGCATTCGGAACTTTCTTCGACGTTTATGAAACTGCTGGTGGACAGTGGAACGCAATTTGGGTAGGTCAAGGTTTGACTGAGCCAGATCGTATCGTTGCTCCTGCAACTACTAACACTTTCGGATGGGCTGTAGATTTCGATGCTCGTCTGCAAATGGCTCGTTCTGCTGATGGAACCAAAATGGCTTACATGTGGATGGATACCGACACTCTGCTCGGTACATTGAACCTGTACCCAGATATCAAAGGTGCTGCTGCTGATTTCGCAAACAGCCTTTATACTGATGAAGTAAACTTCACTCAAGGTGGTGCTTACGATGCTAACAACTACTTTATGTGTGTTGCTGGTGAAGGTTGGGATAACTCAGGTAACTTCGTAGTTCCAGTTATGACAAGCCGTCCTTTGAACTCAGGTGGTCTTGATACAAATCCTTGGATGCATGAGTGGGTAGGTGGAATCGAATTCGACGCTGCTGATTATGTAAACACAATCACAGTTGGTGTGAATGAATTACCAATCAATGCTAACACTATCTCTGTATTCCCTAACCCAACTGCGAACGTTTCTAACCTCGTTATCGATCTTAAATCAAATGCTAACGTTAACGTTAACATCGTGAATGGTATCGGTCAAGTTGTTAAATCATTCGACTTCGGTTTCGCAACTGCAGGTAGCAACAGCTTCTCTATGGATCTTTCTACTCTTTCTACCGGCATCTACGTAATCCAGATGAACATCGGTGGCGAAGTAGCTACACGTGTACTGAGCATCCAGAAGTAATTCTGAGATCAGTCTCCATAAAAAAACAGCCATCCCTAAGGGTGGCTGTTTTTTTTGTCTTATACTTTAAGAAGTTGTTTTATTCTAGTGCAGAGCAGGCAATCTTATTTTAAATCAAAAAGTGAATCCACTCCAGGATAACGTTCTACATTAAATCCTTCTGCGTACTTGAAGCCTGCTTGCCGACCGAATTCAATTGCACGACCGTATAAAAATTCTAAAAACTCTTTTGA
Organism: Bacteroidia bacterium; assembly: GCA_044341715.1. Lineage (GTDB taxonomy): Bacteria > Bacteroidota > Bacteroidia > AKYH767-A > OLB10 > JAJTFW01. The sequence goes on from JBIIRF010000046.1 coordinate 3,328, forward strand.
GGAAATAGCTGTATCCGGTTCACTGGAAGATGGATTGTAAAATTGCGTTTTAAAAGCCAATACAGCCAGCATTTTCGTTTCCATAAACTCACTAATATCTACTACAAAATCCGGACTCTGGTAACGATCCTGCACGTAACGATATACAACCTTGGGCCTCCAGGCTTCTTGTTTTACATCATCCCAATAGGTCTCGATGCGGTGAAGTCCGCTAAGAAAACAGGCAATAGACACTAAATCTCCTCCCTTTTTATGATCCGGATGCCGATCATCAATCGCATTACAAATCACCATCTCCGGACGATAATTCCGGATATACGAAACCAATGCCATCTGATGTGCCTCATCGTTGACGAAAAATCCATCTTTGAAACACATATTCGCTCTGAATTCAACGCCAAGGATTCCGGCAGAATCAGCAGCTTCCCGATCCCGGTCATCGGCAGTCCCCCTGGTTCCTAACTCCCCTCTGGTCAAGTCGATAATACCCACTTTTTTCCCTTTAGAGATTTCCTTCAGGATGGTCCCTCCTGCTCCTAATTCAATATCATCAGGATGTGCACCAAATGCCAATAAGTCGATTTTCATAGCCCATCAAAAATAACATATCCTTTGCCTTCAAAAAAACACGATTTTTGCACAAATGGCCTTCTCCTTAAGTCAGTACCGAAAGCTGGTTCAACATGAATTCAGACTAGAGATGAAGAACAAACAGGCACTTACCAGCCTCTTTGTTTATTCACTGGCCTCCATTTACATCTCCTACCTGAGTTATCGTCAACAACTTGATCCGGTAACCTGGAATGCCCTTTTTTGGATTATCATGCTCTTTGCCGCCACCAATGCCATTGCCCGTAGTTTTTTACAGGAAAGTCGTGGCTTACAACTATTTAACTATATTTTATTAGACCCTTCCAATGTTATTCTAGCGAAAACAACCTATAATATTTTGCTACTTGCCTTTCTGGGGTTTGTAAACCTGATCGCTTTTTCACTATTTTTTGAGTTACCCATTATTGACCTGTCACAGTTCCTTTTGGGACTTTTACTGGGAAGTTTTGGCTTATCTGCAGTTTTGACCCTGGTATCAGGAATCGTAGCCAGGGCACAAAGTAATGCTGCACTCGTCGCGATTTTGGGTTTTCCATTACTCTTCCCGTTGCTGATAACGATTATCAAAGTGAGTCAAAACGCCATTGAAGGCGCCAGTTGGGCATCGAATCAGCCCTATTGGATAGTGCTTTTTGCCGTAAACAGTATCATTGTTACACTCTCCTTTCTACTCTTTCCCTACCTTTGGCGAGAATAAAATTACCCCTCTTGAAAAAGTCAATCGCTCATTCCGGCTGGTGGAAATTCCTGGCAATCGGACTGCTTGTTTATACGTATATAATGGGCTTTAAAGGAACAGTTCCTGAAATGCCCATTTTACATGAAACCATTCGTAACCTCTATTTCCATGTTACGATGTGGATGGCTATGCTTGTTTTAATGTTTTGCAATGCTGTTTACAGTATTAAATACCTGGGCAGCTCTAATCGGTACCATGATATTGTTGCTGAAGAATGTGCCCGTGCAGCGATGGTTTTTGCGCTGGCCGGATTAATCACCGGAATGATCTGGGCAAACTTTACCTGGGGCGCACCTTGGGTAAACGATCCACAATTAAATGGAACGGCAGCCAGCATGTTGATTTATGCTGCCTATTTCATTCTGAGAAATGCCATACAGGATGATAATAAAAAAGCCAGATTAGCCTCGGTCTATAGTATTTTTGCATTTGTCATGATGTTTGTCTTCATTATGGTTCTTCCTAAAATGAATGATTCACTTCATCCGGGTAAAGGAGGCAATCCCGGGTTTAACAAATATGACCTCGACTCCAACATGCGTATGGTGTTTTATCCGGCAGTAATCGGATGGACTTTGCTTGGTGTATGGATGATGAGCCTCAGAGTTCGAATTAAAAAAATTGAAATAGCACAAAATGATTAATCGACTGAAAACAATTTATCTCTTCTGTAGTTTGATATTTATCACACTCTCAGTTTCTGCTCAGGATTCAGGAGTTGCGGATACCATGCGATCAGAAGGTAAAATAAATGTTGTAATTGTGATTGCAGCGCTTGTATTGGTATTTATGGGCGTGTACATGTTCAGCATTGATAAAAAAGTAAGTAAATTAGAGAAGAACACTAAACAGTGATTACTATTAATACTTCATTACGATGAAAAAAATACACATAATTGCTATAGTCGTGATTGCGGTTGCACTTGCAGTAATTGTTAGTACCATTAGTAATTCAAGTACCTACGCTCCCTTCAGAACCGCTATCGAGAATGAGGGGAAGACATTTCACGTTGTAGGTAAAGTGAATTTGCAAAAAGACTTCATCTATAATCCTGAAGTAAATGCCAACCTTTTTGGATTTTATCTTGTAGACAATGAAGGTGCGGAAAAACTGGTGATGTATAATGGCACCAAGCCGCAGGACTTTGAACGCTCAGAGCAAATAGTAGTTGTTGGAAAAATGAGTGGCAATGATTTTCACGCTAATCAACTCCTGATGAAATGTCCTTCAAAGTACAACGGCAATCAGCAGGATCAGATGAAAGCTGTTAGCAACGGCTGATTCAAACCCCACACGAGTACCTTTTCAGCAATAAAGTAAAAGCGCGTACGGCGCAGAGAACCAAACTATGGAAATTCAATATCAGGGAGAACACTTAGGATACGGCCAGTTCGGGAATATCATGGTGATTCTATCCTTCAGTGCTGCGTTATTATCTGCATTGTCGTATTTGTTCGCAGTGATTCGAAAAAATGATGATCCAACAGCATGGATTAAACTCGCGCGGACAAGCTTCACTCTTCATGCATCCGGTACAATTGGTATTGTTATCCTGCTTTACTACCTCATTCACGGACACTTTTTTGAGTACTACTATATCTGGCAACACTCAAACACGGTATTGCCTATAAAATATATGTGGGCATGTTTATGGGAAGGCCAGGAAGGTAGTTTTCTGATCTGGTCATTCTGGCATGTAGTTTTATCTTTTTTCATCATACATAAAGCGAAACATTGGGAAGCACCTGTCATGTTTTCAGTAATGACCATCCAGACATTTCTCGCGTCGATGTTGCTTGGTTTGGAGATCAGTGGAATAAAAATTGGATCAAATCCGTTTATACTCCTCAGAGATCACCCGGATTTTGCCAACCTTCCATTTATTCAAATGGGTGATTATCTATCGAAGATAAAAGACGGAAGAGGTTTAAATCCACTGCTGCAAAATTACTGGATGGTAATTCACCCTCCTACTCTATTCCTTGGTTTTGCCGCAACAGCCATTCCATTCGCCTATGCAATTGGCGGACTTATCAGCGGAAAAGTGCGGGAATGGGTACAACCATCATTGCCCTGGATATACTTCGGAGTAATGATTTTAGGAACCGGAATTTTAATGGGTGGCGCCTGGGCATATGAGTCATTAAGCTTTGGTGGATTCTGGGCATGGGATCCGGTAGAAAATGCGAGTCTTGTCCCCTGGTTAACACTTGTTGGTGCAGCACACGTTTTATTGGTTTACAAAAAGAAGAACACCTCGTTGCTCAGCAGTTATGTACTCGTTATTACAACTTTCCTGCTGGTATTGTATTCTACTTTTCTTACCCGAAGCGGTATCCTTGGAGATACATCCGTTCATGCATTCACCGATTTAGGAATGCGAGGGCAATTGATCCTCTATATGGCCTTCTTCGTTATTTTATCTGTCATCTTACTCATTGCGAAAAGAAAGTCCATCAGTAATCCAGAAAACACTCCTGAAGATCATATCAGCAGCAGAGAGTTCTGGATGTTCATGGGAATGCTCATTCTTGTAATTTCCGCTGTACAAGTAACTATTACTACTTCCATCCCTGTTATCAATAAGGTTTTCGGTACGAAGATGGCACCACCGGCAGATGCTATTGACTTTTATAATTCATGGCAAGTTCCATTGGCAGTAGTGATCGCTTTACTCATGGCGATATCCCAATTTGCAAAATGGAACAAGTCAGATCTTCGCCAAACCGGAAAAAATCTGCTTTTATCATTTACCGTTGCATTGATTGCCACCGTTGCAACCGAACTCTACTTCCATTTCAGCCGATTTCAGTTTTTACTATTGCTATTCACCTCCATCTGGGCATTTGTAGCCAACCTCGACTACTGGGTCCGTATTCTAAAAGGAAAAACCCAACATGCAGGAGCCAGTATTGCTCACATGGGAATCGCGTTTATTCTTCTGGGAGCGTTAATCTCTAATACCGAAAAACAGGTCATCAGTCAAAATCAATTAGCCGTTGATCTGGGTAAAGATTTCCCGAACAACGAAAACATTCTCCTTTACCAGGGTGATACGATGTCGATGGGAGAATTTTATGTCACCTACAAGGATAAAAAAGTTGAAGGCATTAATATTTTTTACGAGGTAGAATACTTTAAACCCAATGCATCTACAGGAGTACTTGAAAAAGCATTTTCGCTCTTCCCAACTGTACAGTTAAATGAGCGAATGGGCAATGTAAGTGAACCCTCAACCAAACACTTTTTAAATCGGGATATTTATACTCACGTAACTTATGCTGAACTGGATGACAAAAACGATGCTTCTGCAGCCGAAGGTTATAAGCCAGGCAAGAAGTTCGAAATGGCTATTGGTGACACCATCACAACCAGTAACAGTCTCGTAGTATTACAGGCGCTGAACAAGGATATCGACAAAGAAAAACTCCTGTTGAATGAAAACGACATTGCAGTCGGCGCCAGATTGATCATCATGGATATCAATAAAAAAATCCATTCTGCAGAGCCTGTTTTTGTCTTGCGCGAAAACACCTACTTCGGCCGACCAGTTGAAAATACACTCCTTGGACTACGATTTAACTTCAACAAGATTATTCCGGAAGAGAATAAAATCGAAATTGAAGTTGAAGAGAAAGAAGGAAATTCAAGAGAGTTCATCATTATGAAAGCAATCATTTTCCCTCAGATTAATATTCTCTGGATAGGATGTTTGTTAATGATTATTGGCACCTGGATTTCGATAGTCAAACGAATCCGACAGTCCGGAGAAAAATCCTGATCAATCTTTTATATCATGGAAGCAGGGATCATCGGAAGTGGCAATCTTGCCTGGCATCTAGCACAACGATGTGCAGAAAAAGGAATCCCTGTTCGGTTTATCTCCGGAAGGAATAAAAAAGAAGTTTCAGCGCTAGCTAAAAAATGCAATGCTGAAGTTTGCACCGACATTCCACCAGCCAGTTCCAAATCCTTCCTGCTTTTTCTATGTGTGGCAGATGATGCTATTCAAGAGATTGCCGGCTCCTGTCAATCACTGGGGTATCACCTGATACATTGCTCAGGAATGAAGCCATTATTATTTCCGGATAAGCAAGAGGTCAAATCAGGTGTATTTTATCCCGTTCAATCGTTTTCTAAAAAGATAGTTACTGACTGGGAAACAATTCCTGTTTGCCTTGAAAGCAATAATCCAGCCACCTTAAAACTGCTCAGGAAATTCTCTAAAAGCATCGCCGGAAAATCGCAACAACTGAACAGTGAACAAAGGGCCACAGTACATCTTGCAGCTGTTTTTGCAAATAATTTCGCTAACGCACAATTCATCATTGCCTCCGAAATACTAAAAGAAGCCGGACTGCCTTTCACACTCGTAAAGCCGCTGATTCTACAAACCGCCAAAAAAACGATGCAGTTTTCACCGGAAGAGATTCAAACAGGACCGGCACGCAGACACGACCTTTCCAGTATAAAAGCCCATAAGATGCTGCTTAAAAAAAATCCGTCAGCATTGAAAGTTTATTCAACGCTAACGGATTTCCTTTTGATGTACTATCCGAAATAGTACCCTGTTATTTTTTAGGACATGTATTTAAACCAACCAACGGATACAAAGGACAAAATTTCACCAGGCTGGTTAGAATAAATACAGCAGCTAGAACCAGGAGAACAATTCCGGTAGTGCCGGTTACTGTTTCAGTTGCATAAAGAGCAATCATCACAAGTGCGAGGATTACACGGATTAAACGATCGGTATTACCCATATTAGCTTTCATAGCGGTTTGTTTTAAGTACAAAGCAAAACTAAATGTCGAAACACCTTTTACTCTGTGACTGCACTCACAAAGCCTTGCTGATCTTTATCATACCTCTCGAAAGCTCCACTTTGCCCTCCGTCTCCCACGTTTTAAGCAAACGGGAAACAACCTCTCTAGCAGTTCCCAAATCATCTGCCAATTGCTGATGAGTGACCTGAATAGAAGAATTTCCTTGCAGTTGCGCTTTACGTTTTAAATGGTCAGCCAATCGCTCATCGAGTTTTTGAAAAGCCAGACTATTGAAAGACTCCAACAACTCCTCAAAACGACGATAGTAAAGTCGGACAATAAAAAGGTTCCATGAAGGATACAACCTGGCCCATTCATCCAGAAACTTAACCGGCAACAATACCAGTTCACACTCATCCTCTGTAATCGCCTTTACTCTACTAGCCTCATGAAACAAGGCCGCAGCATAAGAGGCAATACAACTTTCACCGGATGAAATATAATACAACAGGATGTCTCTTCCGGTTCGATCAGTCCGGGTTACTTTTAAGCTGCCTTTCACTAACAACGGTAGAAAGTGAACTGTATCATCTTCTTTCAGCAAAACCGAACCGGCAGGAAATGATTTAAAAACACAATGTTCCGAAAATGCATCCTTCAGTCCTTTTTCAATAAGGAGTGGGAAATGTTGGATGATGAGTTCAGCAGGAATCATAGTATCTACTACAATGATAACTGAATTTTACTTTCCACCACCAAATGGGAAAACTCTTTTCATATGATCCAGCCGAGAATCTGAATGATGAGGAAATACACCACGGTTGACAGTCCGGATATCTTCAATAGAATAAAAAGCATCGGGATGATGTTCCTGAATCAGATTTCTTACAAGAGCAATGTCTTTTCGCTTGACGATAGTAAGAAGAATTTTTACCGGTCCCTTGGAGCCTTGACCATCAATCACAGTCACACCGAACTCATGTTCAAACAAGGCTGTTTTC
>JBIIRF010000335.1:0-3140 GCA_044341715.1 Bacteroidia bacterium
GTGAAAGCAGTTTTTTTATCATGCGTGAAAACGTCGTTTTACGAGTTCGTCAAATTGGCGGAATCGTTCTGATCCAGTTTGCCATCCAAGTTGTTGTTTTAATTCTTCGTGCAGAAGCTTGCGCGCTTCTTCGTACACCTGCATGGAGTTGAGGTGTTCAATGCTTTGGTGGTAAAGCTGCTGATCACCTGCGAACAACTCGTTGATGAAGGCAAACCGTTCGTTGATACCTATGGAAAGTTTGAGATCTGCCAGATGGGTGTGTTGCAATGTATCTGATAAGGTCTTTAACGGTTGGTCGCGGTTGATCTTTTGTCCGATGGTTTCCTGGGCGGAATATTTACTGGCAACTGTCGATTGTTCTTCGAATAGTGATGCTGCTTTGATTTGTTGGGTGCGTGCTGCAATTACTTTTTCTTCGATGGCGGGGCGAGGTGCAATGGGAGGAGGGGTTGCCGGTGTAGGTGCCGGAATCACTACTTCTATTTCCATCGGTATTTCTGAAACTACTGGTGGGGCAGAATTTATAACTGCTGCTGTTTCCACGGCTGGTCTTGCTTCTATCACCGGTGCTGATGGTGCTTCCTGTACAATAGGCGGTGGAACAATGGGATGCTCTTCCTTCAGCTGTTGTTTCATGGTTTCCTGTACCATGGTGGCAAATCCAATGATCTGTTCTTTCTCTTGTATTACAACCTGTGGTTCCTGGATGATTTGGGTTTTGTCTGAAGTAGGAATGTTCATCATGGAATCAGTGCCTATCAAATCGTACATCTTCCGTAAGGTCTCCTTGATGAGGTCACTTTCCAGCTGGCTGATAGTCCGGTTGGATTTAGTGGCGTCGCTGATCTGGTTGTTTAGTTTGGTTAAAAGGCTGTTTAGAGATTCCATGTGCATTAGTTCTTAGGTAGTGAAGCGTTGTAGCCGGCGGTTTATTGTGACAGCTTCCGGCAAAATTGGGGCTTTTTTGATGGAGAATTCCTGAATTTGGAAAAGGTATTGAACATCTGATGTTAATTCTGTTGGTTTTCCCGTTCAGGTGCTGAATTTTCTGGCTGGATGTCTGACTAGTCCGGTTGAGGTCCGATTAGGGATAATTAGGGATGCCTTTTCTTGTACTTTTCGAAGATTTTTAAATGTCAGATGATTGTCAGATTAATAAAAATGTGACAATCGTCAGTGCCTTGCTCATGTTTCTACGGCTATGTGCAACGTATTTTTGCCGCTGAGATATGAGGAGAATTTCATTTATAGTGTTCCTGTGTGTAATTGGGAATTTGTATTTTTCTAAGGCGCAAAATGTACGGCTGAAGAACGCGGATCGTCAACCTGTTGAGGGGGCGGTGGTCGTTTTTTCGCCGTTGAATGTGTCGGAGAAGAGTACTGTTGTTATTTCCAATAATAAAGGCGAGGCCTGGGTGATGGGCATGCCTTTGCCATTGATTCGTAAAATTTCGATGTTGGGCTTCCTTGATCGGGTTGATACTGTTATTACATCAACTACTATGGAGGAGATAGTGCTTACAACAGTTCCGAAGACAATGGGTGAGGTGACGATTACCGGTAATCATATTCCGGGATATCAGCGGGATGCTGTTGTTCCGGTGCAGGTGTTGAAGTCGGCTGATATTGAGAAGAGAGGTGCTGTTACGGTGAAGGATTTGCTGGCGCAGGAGTTGAATCTCCGTGTTTCGTATGATCCTTCGCTGGGTAGTAGTCTGAGTATGCAGGGTACCGGTGGTGAGCATATTAAAATTTTAATTGATGGTGTGCCGGTGATTGGTCGTCAGAATGGTAATATCGATCTCGGTCAGATCAATCTGAGTAATATAGATAGAGTGGAGGTGGTGCGTGGTCCAATGTCGGTGTTGTATGGCACTGATGCTTTGGGTGGCGTGATTAACCTGATTACGAAAACACCGTTGCAGCAGCAATTGAGTGCTACTGTTACCGGTTTTTACGAGACAACCGGTCAGTATAATACAGATGTGACCGTCAATTATGGAAATAAAAATACCGCTGCTTCCCTTAATCTTGGTCGTAACTTTTTCGATGGATGGGATCCTGAGAGCAACAATTCACGTTCGCAATTGTGGAATCCCCGTGAGCAGTATTTCGGAAATGTAAAACTTACCCGTACTATTAAAACGCTGAAGCTGACTTTGCAATCTGCATGGTTCCAGGAAGAGGTAATCAATAAGTCAGAACCATTCGTTACGCCGTATGTTGCATATGCCAATGATCAATATTATCATACTACACGTTTCAATACACAGATAGTTGCGGAGAAGAAATTCCGAAACAATGGTGTGCTGAATTTTACAGGTGCCGCTTCTGTGTATGAGTATATCAAAAATACGATGCGGAAAGATATGGTAGAACTGAGCGAGCAATTAACGCCGGATCCGCTGGATGATGATACAACCAAATTTAATTCGTTTTTCTCGAGGGCAACTTACGTTTGGGCCGATCCGAAAGCAAGATGGAGTGTATTGGGTGGTGTGGATGCTAATTACGAAGTGGGTAGCGGTAAACGTATTGATGATGCCACACATAGTATGACCGATGTGGCGGGTTATATGAGTCTCGATTATAAACCCATCGAGCGTGTTACTATTCGTCCTTCAGTGCGGGCTATTTATAATTCCCGTTTCGATGCGCCGTTTGTTCCTTCGCTGAATGTATTGGTGAAGATAACAGATAAAATTACTGCGCGTTCTTCGTTCTCGAAAGGTTATAGAGCTCCTTCACTGAAAGAGCAGTACCTGAATTTTGTGGATAACGGTATTCATAATGTGCAGGGTAATCCGGATCTGCTGTCGGAGAAGTCGAATCAGTTGCTGGCGTCCGTGGAGTATAGAAAAGGCGGGCAGGATTATGTGTTGACGTTGGAGCCAGGATTCTTTTACAACGATATCCGAAATAAAATTTCATTGGTACAATACGATATCTCGAGTACTCTTTATACATATGTAAACCTCGATCGCTTTAATAGTCGTGGTATAGAGTTGAAGTCTCGTCTGGCAAAAAAACAGTTTACAGTGTCGGCCGGTGTTTCATATACAGGAACATGGGGTACGTTTGAAGGAGATGTAGAGCAGCCGGAAGTTGCATGGTATCCTGAGTTGAATGCTGCAGCT
>JBIIRF010000425.1:0-3128 GCA_044341715.1 Bacteroidia bacterium
AAAGTCGAAAATTTGAATGGCATTGTTATATTGTTGAGCGCAGGCTAATAATTGTCCGTTGGGAGATAGTGTCATTTGCCCCATTGCATCATGTGATGAAGAGGGATTTCCTCCTGAGTGTATATTGCCCGTTGCTGATACAATCGGGGTGGTGTTGAGTCCGTTTGCAGTTAGTCCGTAACTATAAAATTCATTGGAGTTGTATTTGTGAGAAATCAACCAGAAGCGGTTCTGCGAACAATCAAAGTGTGCAGCCAGTTTTTCAGTTGTTGGTGTGTGAAGTACTTGGTTTTTTATGGTAACCTGTCCCGCTCCGCCGGCTAAAGTCATATCTACAATGGAATAATATAATCCTCCGGTTCCGTGATTGGGAACGGTGAATATGTAGTATAAATCTGAGTTGGGTTTTCTCAGAATCAATGCTGATTGACCTCCTGTAGTATTTCCATTTAAACCGCTTCCGTTCGTCATAATATTGTGGCTGCTGTTCCAAACAGTCACTCCATTGGTGTAGAAAAGTAGTTGTCCGGAATTATTTGATACAGTTGAGCTATTGTCGTATGTAAAGATGCTGCCGTTTGTTAGTACTGTTGGCGTTGGGGTGTTAAAGTCAATCCCTGAACCATCTCCGAAGTACCAGATTTTGCCTTCGTTTTGTGCACACCCGGCCGTGTATATAAACAGAAGTAGTCCGATAAAGTATTTCATTCAGATCAAATTTATACGCTAATTTAGCAATTCAATGGGTGTCATCAAACGTCAGGGATTAAAAAATACGATTGCGACCTATATCGGGTTTGGGATCGGATTCCTGAATCTGATAGTGATTCAGCCACATTTCCTGTCGAAGGAGGAGCTGGGACTGACCCGCGTTTTGTATTCGTTTTCATTGCTGGTGGCGATGTTTGTGCCGATGGGTATTGGGAATGCAACGACGCGCTTTTTCCCGCTGTTTAAGAATATCGAAAAACGTCATCACGGATATCTGGGCTTTATGTTACTGTTTCCGTTGGTGGGGTTTTTACTGGCGGCGCTGGGATTGTTGGTTTTTAAGGATGCGATTATGGCTCGTTATGCGGCGGAGTCTCCTCTGTTTAATGAATTCTATTTTTATGTTTTTCCAATGACGTTCGCGGTGTCGTTTTTGTCGGTGTTGTCTATTTATTGTTCGGTGAATTTTAAGAGCACCATTCCTACGTATCTGAATGATATCATGGTGCGGATACTGACAATTGCGGTGGTGAGTATGTATTATGTGAAGTGGCTCGATCTGGATCAGTTTATCATGGCGTTTACGGGTATTTATGTGGTGCAGATGTTGGGTCTGTTGGCGTATATTTTTCAGTTCGATCGTCCGGGTTTTAAAATTGACTGGCCGTTTTTCCGTGAGCAAAAGGTGATGCAGCTGGTGAAGTATGGTATGCTGCTCTGGTTTGCGAGCGTGGCATCTATTGGTTTGAAATACTTCGATGCGATTATGATCGGTCAGTATATGCCGCTGAGCTTTGTGGGAATTTATACGGTGGCGGCTTTTATTCCTACAATCATCGAGGCGCCGTTGAATGCGTTCGACCGGATCGCTTCTTCTAAAATTGCCTTTGCCTGGCAGGAGAATAATCGTGCGGAGATCGATTCGATTTACCGGAAGTCGAGTCTGTATATGTTTATGATCGGCGGATTCCTGTTTCTGAATGTGAACCTGAATATCTATGATCTGTTTAGCTTTCTTCCTGCTGGTTATGAGGAAGGGGCTTCTATCGTTTTAATTCTGAGTACAGGTAGTTTGTTCAATATGGCTACCGGATTGAATGCCGCTGTTTTGTTTACTTCTGATAAGTATCGCTATGGTGCCGTTTTCCTGATCGCGCTGGCAGTGGTGGTGCTGGTGTTGCAGATAGTGTTGATTCCGTTGATGGGGATGAATGGCGCTGCGTTGGCTACTTGTCTGGCTTCGTTTTTTTACAACGGATTGCTGTTCTGGTTCGTGCATCGTCACTTTCAGTTGCAGCCATTTGAAAGAGGAAATCTGGTGGTGTTGTCGCTGGTGATTGGACTTTTCGCCTTGGGATGGTTTTTGCCGTCGCTGGGAAATCCGCTGTGGAATATTATCTATAAAGGGGCGCTGATATCAGCCATTTACCTCGGTGTTGTGTATAAAACCAATATCGCTCCGGAGGCTTTTGAGTTGTTGCAACGTAAAAAATCCTGATTTTCGTTACTGCGTAGCCGTTAGGTGATACTCTTGAGCAGCTTCTCGCATTTGGCTTTATTTTCGGCGTCGTCGGTAGATTTTACCGGAATGTTCAACGCTTTCTGTAACCACGATTTGGCGAGCTGTTTGTCTGTGGTTTTATTGCGCTCTAAAAGACTGACGGCAATTTCATAGTAGTGGATGCCGTTGAAGGGTTCGAGCTGAATGGCTTTCTCGAAATTTAGTATTGAGTCTTCGTAGGAACCTCCTGGCATGCCTCCGAAAATGGCTTTGATCATGGCGCGTTCGAATCCACTGAAGGCTGCTACTACGCGGTGCCAGCGTCCCATTATGTGGTAAGGTCCCGGGAGTCGTGGGTCTAGTTTGATGGCAAGCTCGGCTTCTGATTTGATGAGTTTGGCGTTGTCGATTTTTGTGCGGTTGCCGGCATTTTCACTCATCCTTCCGATGGAAACAGCATAGGCATAATGGGCATTTGCATTCTGCGGAAATTGTACAACAGCTTTTTTACCGAGATAAGCTGCAGTCTTGTACCATTGTTGGCGTTGCTCTTCGGTGGGCTGGTCATATCCTAGTTTTGAATAAACAAAGGAGGTGCGCCAGAGATAGTCGATGTTGGAGGAGTCGCCGCGTAAAAGATTTTTATAGATGGTGAGGGCTTCGCTGTTTTTGCCTTCTTGTTCTAACTTGACGGCATAGCGGTATAGCTGTATCTCTTTTTTCTCATCTTGTGCGTGGAGCTGACCGGAAATAGTGAGTATAAATAGTAGAAGTATTGTTGTTCTGGTCATGGTTATTCTACTGGCTGGTATGAGGATAGTTTGCGCAAGTCTATGGCTGTTCTGCCGTCGTCAGCGCGGGTGAGAATGGATTCGAATTTGGTGTCCCAAAGGATTTCCTGCCATTTGTAGGATGT
>JBIIRF010000336.1:0-3114 GCA_044341715.1 Bacteroidia bacterium
ATCAGCTCCGTTATGAATCGCCGGTTCACCTCTATAAAGCGACTCTTCACCTCCATGTCCGAGGTGGTCGTAGTGTGCACCGATGACAATAGTGTTTTGTGCTTTGTTATCCAGGAAGCCTAATACGTTATTTCCCGTGGCTTCTTCCTTAATAATTTCAGCAAACATCTCAATTGATAGATTTGATTGTTGAGTCAGTATCTGAGCTTTTCCACGAATCATATAAAGAACCGGAATTGTAGAGGGTGTTAACCTGATTTTAGCACTTAGTTCAGGTTCTTTTAGTTCTGAATCATTGGTATAAAAAATTATTCCGACTGCACCTTTGCTGATAGCAAGATCTATTCTTGTTCGTAGATCTGAGTGTTCCGCAAATTTTGAATGAGGTCCACCTCTATCGGGAGTTGAAGCATCAATTAAAAAAATTGAACCTTTCAATTCACGCGTTTCGGAATAATCATCATGTCCCAATTGTGGCGCTGAAATTCCATAACCCACCAGAACACCCTTGCCTTTCGCGCCTCCATTTACCGAGTAGCCAAGAGGGTAAAATCCTGCACCGGGAGTTAATGCGATTCCGTTTAATGTAAGTTTGGATTTGGGGCCGGTTTTCAAACTTTTGGTAAAAGTGAATGGCTGTAAAAATCCTTTTGTCCCTTTTGGAGAGAGTCCAATCGTTTTAAATTCACCGATGATATAGTTTCTTGCTAATTCTTCTCCTTTTGTACCCGGTTCGCGGCCACCGTACTCATCAGACGCAAGTGTAGAGATATGTTTCTTGAGCAACGGTTTTACCCGGGTGGAATCAAGTTGGGCAAAAACAGATGTTGTCAGAAACAAGCTGATGGCAATAACGAGGGACTGGAGTTTTCTCATTTAGATATAGATTTTGGCAAGGACACAAAGGTAATTGAATCCACCTGTAATTCGGCTGAAGGCATGTCGTAAAACGGTAAAATACAAGAGCCTAAGTCCGGTGGTCAGACTTAGGCTCCTGCATGGTAATTATAACCCGTAAATGGGTGGGAATCATCCGTTCACCCAGTTTCGGACATCGTCGATGGAAGGCATTGTAGCCTCCAGTTTTAACTTTTTACGCATTCCGCCCAGGTCATTGAAGAGTTTATTGGGATTCACTGCTTTGAGTTGATCACGGGTTTGAATGCCCATTTTCCGAAGTACATCATCCCATGGTGAAGGGATTCCTTCAAGATGCGCAACTTCATGTTCAAACGAAGATACTGCCTGCTCGGGACGCATCTGCGGAAAGAATAACACATCCTGAATGGAAGGAGAATTGGTCATGATCATGCTCAGGCGATCGATGCCGATTCCAAGTCCTGCTGTTGGAGGCATTCCGTACTCAATGGCACGAAGGAAATCTTCATCCAGTTGCATGGCTTCTTCATCACCACGTTTTCCTAATTCCAGTTGTTCTTCAAATCGGGCACGCTGATCAATCGGGTCATTCAACTCAGAGAAGGCATTGCATATTTCTTTGCCGTTACAGATGGCTTCGAAACGCTCTACAAGTCCTTCCTTCGAACGATGTTTCTTCGCAAGCGGACTCATCTCTACAGGATAGTCAGTGATAAATGTTGGCTGTATGAGCTTATGTTCGCAATGAGCACCGAAGATTTCATCAATCAATTTTCCACGACCCATCGTATCATCTACTTCAACTCCCAGTTTCACTGCAGTTGCACGCATCTCTTCTTCGGTCATTTCTGCAATGTTCACACCAGTAAAATGCTCAATGGCTTCGTACATCGTAAATCGTTTCCACGGACGCTGGAAGTTTATAACGTTATCGCCTACCCGAACTTCTGTAGTTCCATGCAGCGCAAGTGCCACCTTCTCTACCATCTCTTCTACCAGTTCCATCATCCAGTAGTAATCTTTGTAGGCAACGTATAATTCTACCTGCGTAAATTCAGGATTATGGAATCTCGACATCCCTTCATTGCGGAAATCCTTGGCAAACTCAAAAACACCTTCATATCCTCCAACAATCAGTCTCTTCAGGTAAAGCTCATTGGCAATACGCAGATAGAGTGTCATGTCGAGGGTATTATGATGGGTTTTAAACGGCCGCGCTGCTGCTCCTCCGTAGAGTGGCTGCAGAATCGGTGTCTCCACTTCCAGATATCCTTTTCCCCCGAGGTACTGACGAATGCTGTTCACGAGCTGGGTACGTTTGATAAACGTTTCCCGCACCTGAGGATTCACAATAAGATCAACATACCGCTGACGATAGCGCTGCTCCGGATCAGAGAACGCATCAAAAACTTCACCGTCTTTTTCTTTCACCGTTGGGAGTGGACGGAGTGATTTTGTCAGAATGGTAAATTCCGTTACATGGATAGAGGTCTCTCCGGTCTGCGTTTTGAAAACATAACCCTTTACGCCGATAATGTCGCCGGTGTCAAGCAGCTTCTTGAAAACGGTATTGTAGAGATTTTTATCCTCACCCGGACATAAATCATCGCGACGGAAATACGCCTGAATACGTCCGCTGGCATCCTGGATCTCGGCAAATGAAGCATTCCCCATGATCCGGCGTGACATCATACGACCGGCAATCACCACCTCTTTAAAACCCTCCGGATTCTTCTCAAAACCGGCATGAATCGCCTCGGCAGAAGTGTTTACGGGATAGAGCTCAGCAGGATAGGGGTTGATTCCAAGCTGATAAAGCTGTTCAAGGCTTTGACGTCGAATTAATTCCTGTTCGGTAAGTAGATGTGACATATTCTCGGGAAATGGAGGTCAAAGGTAATAAATCCATTTGTTTAGAGCTAAATTGTAATTATTGTTTAAAGTGTGGGTTTTTAGGAATCATTGGTTACGGGGGAGACTTATGAAAACTATACAGAACGGAGATTGTAAAATGGAATTATTTGATGTAAACAGGTCTGGGTAATATCACTGCTGAAGCGTTTGATTCAGGAGCACCTTGTGAACGAATGCAAACGATGGAGGTGTTGGTTGGTCCTCCGTTGGCCGGTGATTGTGATAGTGAACTAACGGTGCGCATATACCCTAATCCGGTGAAAAGTATTTTACAAGTGGAGACAGAGGGTAGTTGTGTGTTTTTTCTGCGGATTCTTACTG
>JBIIRF010000085.1:0-7977 GCA_044341715.1 Bacteroidia bacterium
GTTATCCGCTCTACTATTTTACAGAGCTACACACCCAATGAAATGCGCGGAAGAGTATCGGCAGTGAATAGCATTTTTGTTGGATCCAGCAATGAAATTGGCGCCTTTGAATCAGGATTAGCTGCCAGATTCCTTGGTCTTGTCAACTCGGTAGTTTTCGGAGGTGCGATGACGTTATTGGTCGTAGCTACCACTTGGAAAAAGGCACCGAAGCTACGCAATCTCGACCTCTGAGCATTTCAAAATCTCAGGATAGTTAGATTTTTACAGAACGGATCAATAAAAAAGTCCCCAATCGTCCTGAACATCCTTTGAGCGATCGAAACCACTCACCCATTCGATAAATAAGAGACGAAACTCTTCCACTTCATCACGCAATAACTGAAGATAATGCGGTTCAGAGATGCCCAACATCCGAAGACCGGAAGTTTGTGCTAATAGATTTCTTGCAGCAATTTTAATCTGGACAGCGTTCTCCATACGGATAGTAAAGAGGTCGCCACCTTCTGCACCTGCAATTTTTGCGCCCAGAGTTCCGGCATCGCAAAGCATTATTTCACGGTAATGTGAAGCCATATCATCATCATCCGGAAATGTTTCCACCAGCGCGCGTACCAGCTCATAAATTTGCTTTGCCTTCAGCATAACCGGCATTGCATAAATCCGTTCATGCTCTTTTTTTATTTCCTGAAGTGCTTCATCATTTGCACCCTCATCATCAAAAGGAGATTCATCAAAATCGTCGTCGTTGTTCCAAAACATGGTTATAGGTTTTTAGGTACGGTTCAAAGATAGACCCTCAACATATCCGTGTCAAGTGCGTAGCCGTTAATAAGCGTTTACCGGCTTTAATGAATTAATTCTTAAAGCTAAAAGTTCATTCTTCATTAATAAAGAAATCCGAAAATCCCCCTTAAATAAGGGAGTCCAATCAATTAATATTATTATTTCATTAACAGAAAGCGGCAAAAATAACCCCACTAAAACACCCGGCTTCATGAGCTGCTATTTCCACCCCCAACTCCTTCTAACTAATAATCAAAGAGATAAGAAAACACAATGCTTTCTTTCACAATAAGTTAAACTCAACATCGTCTCTGAAAATGAGTGAAAAATCTCCCTAAATTAACGTACCTTTGCCCTCCTCTGAATTCTAGAAAAATACCATGTTTGATTTTATCAATAAAGTATTGAAGTCGTTTCTCGGCAGTAAATCTGACCGTGACTTAAAAGAACTGCTTCCATACGTCGAAAAGATTAATACCGAATTTGCTAAACTTAGCGGATTAAGTAACGATGAGCTGCGTGCCAAAACGGACATATTCCGGACACGCATTCAAACTCATATCACCGATGTTGAGCAAGAACTGAATGAACTGAGCGCTGCTGCCGAAGCGGATCCTGAAATGGATTTGCAGGAAAAAGAGCGCATGTTCGCCCGCGTAGATGAGTTGAAAAAAGAGCGCAACAAAAAGATCGAAGAAGTGCTGATGGAGATTCATCCGGAAGCATTCGCGGTTGTAAAAGAAGCAGCCCGACGTTTCAAGGAAGTGGGTGATCTTACTGTAACAGCACAGCAACACGATCGCGATCTCGCAACCCGCAAGAACAATGTAATTATCAACGGCGATCAGGCTACTTACAAGAAAACATGGATAGCAGCCGGCAACGAAGTTACCTGGGACATGGTACACTACGATGCACAGCTGATCGGAGGAACGGTAGTGCATCAGGGTAAAATTTCAGAGATGGCTACCGGTGAAGGAAAAACACTGGTTGCAACATTACCGATTTATCTGAATGCTCTTGCAGGAAGAGGTGTCCACGTGGTTACGGTGAACGATTACCTTGCCAAACGTGACTCTGAGTGGAATGGTCCGTTGTTTGAATTTTTAGGACTCACGGTTGACTGCATCGATAAACATCAGCCTAACTCACCCGAGCGACGCAAAGCCTATCTCGCCGATATCACTTACGGAACCAACAATGAATTTGGTTTCGACTATCTGCGTGACAATATGGCCCGGAGTCCGGAAGATATTGTACAACGCGAACACCACTACGCCATCGTCGATGAGGTCGATTCTGTATTGATTGATGATGCAAGAACGCCATTGATTATTTCCGGTCCGACGCCTAAAGGCAACGACCAGGAGTTTCATGCATTGAAACCAAAAGTTGAAATCATTGTCAATGCACAACGAAACTATGTTAATTCGTTGATTGCAGAAGCAAAGAAACATTTCGACAACAAAGACAAACAGGAAGAAGTAGGACTCATGCTGCTTCGTGCCAATCGCGGTATGCCGAAGCACAGAGCACTCATCAAATTCCTCAGTGAACCGGGAGTACGTACATTATTGCAAAAAACCGAAAACACCTATCTCGCCGAACAGGGACGACTCATGCGCGAGAAAGTAGATCCGGAGTTATTTTTCATCATCGACGAAAAGAATCACAGCATCGAGATGACTGAAAAAGGTATTGACCTTATCGGACACAATGCTGCCGATCCCCATTTCTTCGAGTTACCGGATGTTGGATCAGAGATGGCCGATATTGAGCGATCAGGAGCAACTGCTGAAGAGAAAGCTGCACGCAAAGACACGCTTCTCCGTGATTTCGCCATCAAAGGAGAACGAATTCATACCATCAACCAGTTATTGCGCGCCTATACGCTTTACGAGAAAGATGTAGAATATATCATTCAGGAAGGCAAGATTAAAATTGTAGACGAACAGACCGGACGTGTACTGGATGGACGACGTTACAGTGACGGACTTCACCAGGCCATTGAAGCGAAAGAAAATGTAAAAGTAGAAGCGGCTACACAAACCTATGCCACTATCACTTTACAAAACTATTTCCGTATGTTCCATAAGCTTGCCGGCATGACAGGTACAGCGGAAACGGAAGCAGGAGAATTCTGGGAAATCTACAAACTGGATGTTGTTGTTATTCCTACGCATCGTAAGGTAGTACGTAAAGATGACGACGATCTGGTTTATAAAACTACACGAGAGAAATTCAATGCAGTAATTGAAGAAATCGAGAAGCTCACCAAAGCCGGACGTCCGGTACTGGTCGGAACCACATCGGTTGAAATTTCCGAATTGCTCAGCCGTATGTTGTCGCAGCGTAAGATTGCACACAACGTACTCAACGCAAAACAGCACCAGCGCGAAGCAGATATTGTAGCACAGGCAGGACAAGCCGGAACTGTTACCATTGCCACCAACATGGCAGGTCGTGGTACGGATATCAAGTTAGGACCGGGAGTAAAAGAAGCAGGCGGATTAGCCATCATCGGAACTGAACGCCACGAATCGCGCCGGGTTGACCGACAGTTACGCGGACGTTCCGGACGACAAGGTGATCCGGGATCATCACAGTTCTTTGTATCACTTGAAGATAACCTGATGCGTTTATTCGGATCAGATCGTATTGCAAGTCTGATGGACCGCATGGGACTCAAAGAAGGCGAAGTGATTCAACACAGCATGATCAGCAAATCGATTGAGCGTGCACAACGTAAAGTGGAAGAAAACCACTTCGGCACACGTAAACGACTGCTTGAATACGACGATGTGATGAACGCACAACGCGAAGTCATCTATAAAAAACGTCGACATGCATTATATGGCGAACGATTAGCGCTCGACTTACAGAACATGTTATACGATCTCGTGGATGGACTCGTGCAGATGCATCAGGAAAACCGCGACTTCGAAAACTTCAACCTCGACCTCATCCGCAATTTCGCTGTTGAGAGTCCGGTATCGCAAGAAGAATTCCTCGGAGGAAAAGCAGATTCTATCACCGAAAAGGTTTTCACCCAACTCGACGAACACTACCGTAACAAAGCCAGATCAATCGGAGAGCGCGCCTTCCCGATCGTGAAACAGGTATATGAGCAACAAGGACAGCAATATGAAAACATTGTTGTACCATTCAGTGATGGAATTCGCGGAATGCAGGTACTTGCCAATCTGAAAAAATCATACGAAAGCAACGGACTCGAACTCACACGTGCCTTTGAACGCAATATCGCACTCGGTTTAATCGACGATAGCTGGAAAGAACATTTACGTGAAATGGACGACCTCAAACAAAGCGTACAAAACGCCGTGTATGAGCAGAAAGATCCATTGCTGATTTACAAATTCGAATCATTTGAGTTATTCAAGAAAATGCTCGAAGAAGTGAATCGCGAAACGATGTCGTTCCTGTTCAAAGGACAGATAGCCATTGAGCAGCCACAAGAGGTAAAACAGGCACAGGAGCCAAAGACCGACTTAAGCAAACTCAAGGCTACCCATGACGAATACCGACAGAATGTAAGTTCTACAGCCGGACCATCATCTAACGGCGACGCACCTCCGCAAGGACCACCGCCGCCTGTAAAACATGAGCCGGTACGGAATGAAGTCAAGGTAGGCCGTAATGAACCTTGCCCCTGCGGATCTGGAAAGAAATACAAAAGCTGCCACGGAGCGATGGTAGAAAACTAACAGGCAATGCCCGGAGATCAAACTTCGGGCATTGTTTTTTAATACGAGACTGAAGAAGAATCGAGTGTATCTCTTTCTAAAAAATATAGCCAATATTCCAGGGAATACAATCGTTTATTTGAAATCACAAAGGCCCTTTCTTTATTAGCTAGAATGCGAAGATTCCTGAATAAAACAAGTAGCGATACAATGATAAAAAAATTAGTTTAAATTTTTATAAAATAATAATTTAAACACTACAACGCAGTAAAACCGATCGGCTTCATTGGCTTCTCCGGACGCGACAACAACTGCTTCAATGCTTCAAAGAGCAATTGAATTTCCGCGCTATTGTGACTCACTTCCTCCTCCAGGACTTTCAACTGCAATAAAATATCCTTGTGTGTCATTAACATTTCACGCATCCCAGTGAACACACGAATAATCCGGATATTCATTTCGATGGCGATATCACTATTCAGAATACAGGCCAGCATTGTCACACCTTGTTCAGTAAAACAATATGGAGCATAACGCAAGCCGAATTTATCCTCCTCCTCTGAGAGATGTTCCTTCCTCCACTGTTCTAATTCACGCGCATTCATTTCAAACATAAAATCAGCAGGGAACCGGTTGATGTTACGACGAACAGCCTCCTTCAGACGCTTCGTTTCCACGCCAAACAGCTCCGCCAGATCACGATCAATCATCACCTTTCGGTCGCGAACGAGGAAGATTTTATTGATAATGACCTCATCCGGGATTTGCACTAGATTATTCATAATGTATTGTATTTTAGATGTTTAATGATTTGAGGACGCAAATTGCGTCCTCAAATTTCTTAGTAATTGTTAATCAGGTATTTATGGCAAAAAATGCCTTTGCAACTAATTGATAACCAGTAAAAGTGAGGGGTTTGCCGGGGCCATCGCCGATGAAGGACATCTCTACACACTCTTCCCCCAATTAGCCCGATCCATACTTCGGTAATTTATAGCTTCAGCGAGATGCTCGTTTCGAATATCTACGCTCGCGTCAAGATCAGCAATCGTTCTCGCCACTTTCAAAATACGATCGTACGCCCGCGCACTGAGATCGAGACGTTCCATAGCAGCTTTCATGAGTTGCTGACCGGCATCATCGATTCTGCAGTAGCGACGCAAATGTTTACTACTCATCATCGCATTGCAATGCAAACCCGGTTCATCGATATAACGCAACGACTGAATCCGACGTGCATTCATCACCCGTTCACGAATGGACTTACTGTTTTCAGCCATCTGCTGCGTATTCAACTCCCGAAACGGAACAGGCACCACTTCGATATGCAAATCGATACGATCAAGCAGCGGGCCTGAGATACGTTGCAGATACCGATCGACCACACCATATCCGCAGGTACAATCTTTCTCAGGATGGTTTAGAAATCCACATGGACAAGGATTCATACTCGCCAGCAACATAAAACTGCTGGGGTATTCAACGGCAAACTTCGCACGCGAGATTGTTACCTTCCGATCTTCCAACGGCTGACGCATCACCTCCAGCACCGCTCTTTTAAACTCCGGCAATTCATCCAGAAACAACACACCATTATGAGCGAGCGAAATTTCTCCCGGCTTCGGATATCCTCCACCACCAACCAACGCCACATCGCTGATTGTATGATGAGGCGAACGAAAAGGACGTTGGCGAACCAGACCTGTTCCTCTTCCCAGTTTACCTGCCACAGAATGAATTTTCGTTGTCTCCAAAGCTTCCTCTGCACTCAGTTCCGGAAGAATACCGGGCATACGTCGCGCCAGCATTGTTTTCCCTGCACCGGGCGGACCAATCAAAATCACATTGTGTCCACCGGCAGCAGCTACCTCCAAAGCGCGTTTAATATTCTCCTGGCCTTTCACATCTGCGAAATCAAGCTCCGGGTTCTCCTCTGACTTCAGGGTATTGGCCACGTCAAAGGTAGCCGGTGTATGCTGTTTTAATCCATTCAGAAAGCACATCACCTCCTTCAATGTATCCATGCCATAAACTTCGAGTCCATCCACTACAGCAGCCTCCAATTCATTCGCACGTGGAAGTATTATACCCTTGAATCCTTCGTTCCTCGCTTGCAAAGCTACCGGCAATGCACCACGAACCGGCATGATATGACCATCCAGCGACAACTCTCCCATCATCATAAACTCGGGGAAACGTTGCGAAGGCATTTGTCCCGAAGCAGCAAGGATGGCTAATGCAATCGGCAAGTCGTAACCGGAGCCCTCTTTGCGGATATCAGCCGGTGCCAGGTTAATCACCATGCGCATACCGGGCCAACGAAATCCATTCACCTTCAGCGCAGCCTCTATCCGCGACTGACTCTCCCGCACTGCAATATCCGGCAAACCCGACCAAAATGTTTTCGGCTGACCTTGTGCAGCATGGACTTCAATGTTTACAGTTGTAGCATCCACTCCGATGATCGTAGCGGAAAATGTTTTCACCAATTTCGAGGGCAATACCTCCTTAATGGTGTACTCTTCGTTTTCTAATTCTTCCATGATTTCAGTTGCCAGCAGTACCGATAATCATAGCACAGCAATAATTATACTGTCGAAAGATTCACCGGTCCACAAAGCATTTTTAAATGCAGACTGCAATATTCTGAAATCATAGAAAAGATAGCCGTAACTAAACACTTATATCCGTTCGACAACGGCTAAGCATCACAGTTATATAAAAAGCAGAAGCCCCGAGTTTACCTCAGGGCTTCTTATTGGTTGTTGAAGGGAATAGACTCTTAGTAGAAGAACTTACGGTTTACAGCCTTCTCTGTGTTTTGCAGAATCACAAAGTAAACACCATGTGGCAACTGCTGATTCAGATTTACTGTATTTACTCCCGGAGTGGCAGCGATACCGTTTTGCTTGTATACCACACGACCTTCAATGTCTGTTAATACCAGATCCAATGGAATTTCGCTATCATATACAAACTCTACTTTGAATTCACCTTGCGACTCCATCAGACCATATACATTCGAAATTTCAAATGTTTTGCTCTCACCGAAGTATACAGGCTTGATATCAGAGTAAGAGAACTGACCATCGAAATCAGTTTGCTTCAGACGGTAGTACTGGAGACCAGGAAGCGGATTGTAATCCCATGCTTCGTAGTTCAATGTTACAGTGCTGTTATTCATCTGTGAGTTCACCTTGGTGATGAAATCAAACTCATCCAAATTATCTTTTCCGGCACGCTCAATGGTGAAGTAATCATTGTTGATTTCAGAAGCCGTAGACCAGTTCAGACGAACATGTTTACCAACTGCTTTCGCATCGAAGTTTATTAATTCAACCGGGAGTGGGACATTGTTCACGGAAATAGCCCATGGGTTTAGATCACCAATGTATCCTCCCAATGTATTATATAATGGAGGTGATGCTTGTGCAGCTTGAGCATTGACATTTGGCCAAGCATAGTTTTGAACACGAACGGAGTCAAA
>JBIIRF010000337.1:0-3098 GCA_044341715.1 Bacteroidia bacterium
GCGCATGAGTCCGAATAACTCTCCACTTTGCTCGTAACGGTAACAGGTTCCGTATTCGGCCAGTCGGATCGGGAGATCACGGTAGCTGGGGTTGAGCTCTTTGAAGATTTTATGGTGGTGCGGACAATTCATCGCTTTCAGATAGTACTTCTCCCCGTCAAATTCCATGGGAGGATACATACTGTCGGCATAGTAAGGTAAGTGTCCGCTGGTGAGATACATGCTTTCCTTGGCAAGATGGGGCGTGCGCACCCTTTTGTATCCGGCCATGGCTTCGGTCTTCTTGGCGAGTCGCTCCAATTCTTCGATCAGTACGCCGCCGTTGGGTAACCACAATGGTAAGCCCGGACCCACATCATCGTCGAAGGTGAAGATCTCCATCTCCTTACCAATCTTGCGGTGGTCACGCTTCTTCGCCTCTTCGAGCATGGCTACGTATTCGTCCAGCTCTGATTTTTTCGGGAAGGTGATTCCGTAAATACGGGTAAGCATCGGGTTGTTGGAATCGTTCTTCCAGTATGCACCGGCAACGTTGGTCAGCTTAATAGCCTTGATGAGACCGGTATGCGGAATATGTGGTCCGCGACATAAATCGGTGAAATTCCCCTGTGTGTAGAAGGTGATACTTCCATCTTCCAGGTTGCTCAACAAATCGAGTTTGTATTGGTCCGACTTCTCGGTGAAATAAGCGATGGCTTCACTTTTGCCCATCTCTTTGCGCACAAACGAATTATTCTGCTTGGCTAACTCAACCATCTTGTCTTCGATCTTCTTCAGATCATCCAACGAGAAAGTCTGGTCGCCGAAATCCACGTCGTAGTAAAAACCATTCTGCACAGGAGGTCCAACCCAGAATTTAATTCCCGGATAATAAAACTCCAGTGCCTCCGCCATCAGGTGAGCCGATGAATGCCACATCGTACTTTTTCCATCCGCGTCGTTCCACGTTAGCAGGTTCAGCTGGGAATCTTCGTTGATGGGACGGTTAAGGTCGCGGACTTCTCCATTCACCTTTGCCGCCAGTACATTTCTCGCCAAACCTTCAGAGATCGATTTGGCCACATCCATGGCAGTGGTTCCCTGTGGAAACTCACGCACGGAATTGTCGGGCAGAGTGATTTTAATGTTCATAGAATTTTGAGAGGTGCAAAGATAGCTGATTTCAGGTTATGCCGATGGGAAAAAGAGCAGTTTTCTTACGGGATTTAGCAGAAATTTAAAGCAGATGTTGGGTCTGTGGTTATCTCCCGGTGTTTTCAGATGGTAGGTTGTCAGAAATGGACCTGCGACAGAAGAACAACTCAACCGACAATGCTGAGCAGACTGCTTCTTCCGGGTAGATAAAAGTCGCTGTTGTTGCGTATCCCGGCTCCGTTGCTTGCATAAAGTAAACTGCAACTCTTCGGACGTTTATCCTCATTGCGAAGTAGAACATCATTTTCGCTCAGATTATGCATCACCAGCACGCGTTGGTTTTGGTGGCGGAGGGTGTAAACGATGACAGCATTATCCTTGCATTCGATTTGTTCGGGTATCCCTTTTACCAGACAAGAATTATTTTTACGCAACTGCAATAGTTCCCGGTAATGGTGGTAGATAGATTGGGAATTGCGCTGTTGTTCGTCGAGGGGAGATGTGGTTGAAGTACGCGAGTAAATTGGTCGCACCCATCTGCATTGTTCGGTTGTTGGTGCTGTTCTCCAGAGAAAAGGTTCGCGGATTTGTTCGTCCGGTTTATCGCCTTTCATGCCAATCTCTTCTCCGTAATACAGAAACACTTCGCCCGGCAATGTAAGTAGGAGAGAAGCCGCCAGTTTGATCTTATCCGGATCGTTGTTGAGTCTTGTCGCTACTCTCGTCTGGTCGTGGTTGGAAAGAAAGAGCGCATCTCCCGCACCCTTATTTACCTGCTGATAATTTTTGAGGATGGACTGATACCAATCAACAAAGCAAGTATGTTGTCCGGTATTCACTGCCTGTATCATCCGTTCCGCCAACTCAAAATTGAAACAGGCATGTAATCCGTTTTTCAGATAAGGCTGAATGTACGCACAACTCTCCGTGATTTCTCCCACCAAAAACACTTCCGGAAATTCTTTCTCCAGCGCAGCCCTGAACTCCTGCCACCAACGAATGTTTTCAGATTCTTGTCCGGGCGGATAAATATGCATCGCCGCATCCAGCCGGAATCCATCTACACCCATTCCCAGCCAATACCGGGCAACTTCTATCATCTCCCTGCGCACCTCCGGCGAATCATAATTCAGGTCAGGCATCCCTTTCCAGAATAACCCGTAATACACCTCCTCCTGCGGACCCCTCACCGGCACATGCCAATTGTACTCGTTAGCTGCTAAAGCAGATTTCGGCTTCCATACATAATGCTGTCGATAATAATCCCTCTTCGAACGCAGCGCCCGCTTAAACCAGGGATGTTGCTCGCTCGTGTGATTCAAAACCAGATCCATCATAATCCTGATGTTTCGTTTATGCGCCTCCTTCACCAACTCCTGAAAATCGTGCAAAGTCCCATATTCGGCATCGATCCCGAAATAATCCGTCACATCGTATTTATGATAAGAGGGAGCAGGATGAACAGGCAATAACCAAATACCTTCAATACCCAAATGCTCCAGATAATCCAATCGACGAATCAATCCACGTAGATCACCAATACCATCGCCATTGCTATCCGCAAAACTTCGCACAAAAACCGAATACCAGTTCATATTTCCCAAAAATACAACCTACAATCATTCTTCCAATTAAATCATGCTATCACTCTTGGTATTTCATGAAATAATAACACGCATCTATTCAACTCAACTCTCCAACCTCAGCAAATCCGGTAGGTTTAATGGAAATCTGTTTTAAATGGAACACGGATAAAGCGGATCTATTCGATAAATGCGGATTTATTCCTGATTAACTTATAAACTTATAAACCTGGAAACTTTAAAACTTTAAAACTTAAAAACTTAGAAACGTAGAAACTTAAAAACTTAAAAACTTAGAAACATGGAAACTTAGAAACATGGAAACTTAGAAACTTAGAAACTTAGAAACTTTTTAAACGATATTTGTATCAATAACTATAA
>JBIIRF010000047.1:0-10322 GCA_044341715.1 Bacteroidia bacterium
GTATGTACCTGATTCAGCTGCTGAAAGATGGCGAGATCATCGGTACTTCACGTTTGGTGCGGTAATTTTGTAACCCGAACGTCACGTTTCGGCGGTGTAATCAGTCGTTTGGTCGGATTTAATTCCCGGGTAATTATGTTTTTCGTAACATCGTGTATTGGGTGGAACCATGTCCTATGTACACTGTATTTACCAATACAACCAAGTCATCATTGAAACTGCCTCCGCGCAGTAATCTGATCAATTATTCACTGCTGAGTGAGTATTATTGTAAGATTCCCTTTCGTAGTTTTTCGATTAAATACGTGAGTGGCGGTTATGAGCGGTACACGATCAATGATACGAAATTCAAAGTAGCTTCGGGAGAGTATATCCTCGCGAATAATTTTTCGAATGGTGCCGTGGAAATTGAAAGTAAAGTACCGGTGACCGGTTTATGCATCGATCTTGCGCCTGAATTGCTGACGGATGTGGTGCATACACTCTTGCATCCTGATGTTCCTCAGGGCGATCTGTCCATGAATACTTTTTTCGACTCCGATGATTTCTTCGAGAGTAAATTTAAGTCGGAGGATACACATCTGGGAAAGATTTTGTTGAAGCTGGATTTGATGTTGTCGAAGAATCCATACGAGAATCATCAGTTTGATTCAGCTTTCTATTTTCATATTGCCGAGCAGATCGTGAAAGATTATACGCCGATTGTACAGCAGTTACAGCGGGTAGAGGCGGTGAAATCTCAAACCCGAAAAGATTTGTTTCGTAAAGTGAGTGCGGGATATGATTACCTGAATAAAAGTTTTACAGGACCGATCGATGTTCCGGTTGTTGCTGCGGCGTGTGGATTATCCGAATATTATTTTTATCGTTTGTTTAAATCCGTGTATGGTCAGAGTCCGATGCAGTTTGTGATCCGTAAGCGATTGTCGTATGCGCATGGATTAATGAAGCAGCACCGGCTTTCTGTTACAGAGGCTGCTACCGCCTGTGGTTTTGCGGATATTCACTCGTTCTCGAAGGCGTTTCGGAAGCAGTATGGATCATCTCCTACAAAATTGATGAATTGATTCCGGAAAAATCAAGGACTATTCTTTCACCAGCTTCACATAAAAACTGGTACCTTTACTTTCTTCGGTTTCAAACCATACTTGTCCGCCCATTCCTTCTGTCATTGCTTTTACCATGGCGAGTCCGAGTCCGGTGCCGCTGGATTTAGTAGTGAAGTTCGGGACAAATATCTTCGATAACTGATCTTTCGGTATGCCGATGCCGTTATCTTTTATAGTGATGATGACTTCTGTTGCGAGATTTTGTAAGAGTATCTGCACTTCTCCTTTGCGGTCGTCGGGAATCGCTTGTAGTGCATTTTTAATAAGGTTGGAGAAGATGCGGATGAGCTGGTCTTTGTCGGCGCGTACCAGAATTTCTGCGGGATGATTTTCGAAGAGGATGGTGGTGTCGCCGTCTTCTACATATAAATCGCAGGTATGTTGCAATACGCTGATCAGTTCTACCTGTGTGTATTCCGGACGCGGCATCTTGGCGAAGTGACTGAACTCAGTGGCAATATTCGATAAGGTGTCGATCTGTTCAATCATCGTGTTGCTGATCTTGCGCACGAGGTCTTCTTTGTTCGGGTGATTGTCGTTGATGGCCCGCTGCAGATGTTGTATGCCCAGTTTCATGGGTGTGAGCGGATTTTTAATCTCATGCGCTACTTGTTTGGCCATCTCTCTCCACGCACTTTCACGTTCAGATTTGGCCAGTAACTCGGCACTCTTCTGCAACTCAGCTACCATTCGGTTGTACTCGTTAATCAATGCGCCGATTTCATCCTTCGTTTTCCAGACAATAGGCTCGTTGCTGGTGCCGAGTTTGGTTCTGCGGAGATTGTCTTGAATGATACGCAGCGGTTGTGTGATACGGTTGGAGATGAAGAAAGCGATGAGGATGGAAACGCTGAAGAGCAATACATATAAATTGATCAACGCTACGAGGAAGCCGGAGATATCGCGTTTGAGTTCGGTGTCTCGGTCGAAGTAGGGCAGACTAAGAAACCCGATGTTTTTATTCGCGCTATTGCGGATGGGTTCATAGGCGGCACTGTACTTGAGTTGTCCGATGTTTTCGCTCTGAAGGTAGAGTGCTTTTTGGTTGGTGGTGAGACTTACCAATGCCGTTCTGTTCATCAATGGGGCGATGATTTCCTGCTCGTAGATTCCGGGCTGGGTGGAGAAGAATAATCTGCCTTCGGGATTGTAGATATTGAAATCTGTTTTGAGTGTGGCCGATAAGCGGTTGAAGGCATATTGTAAATCATCACCGAGATTTTCTCCTAATCCATCGCGGTTGGAGAGTTCTCTTTCTACCAGCACTCTGATATTATGCAGCTTCTCGCGGATGCGGTTGTTCTGTGCCTGTTCGTAATTGTCAACGATGTAGGTGACTGTTGCTGCTCCGATGAGTAAAAGCGTTCCTACTACAATCATGACAATCGTTAGTTGAATACGACTGTTGAAATTGAATTGTAACTTGAATCCTTCCTTGGTGAATCGTCCTGCAATGCTGATGACTAAATAGGAGAAGCTGAAAAAAGTAAACAAGTAGGAGAAGAGTGTGACAAATACCCATAGTCCTTGTTTGGGCGTGCTGATGATGATCAGATTTTTATCGTACCGGTAAAATAAGTGGAGATGATTGTCGAAGGAGACAAAGCGCATTCCGTCCAGCTTGCGGAAGTATTGCATGTAGGGTCCGTCGGTGAGATAGTAGTTAAAGGCTCCGCTTTGATTGACGAGTTTTCCATGCTGATATCTTGCATAAGCATATTTACTGATGTCGCGGTTGTTTCCGACTTTATCGCTGAGTAATAGTTCAGGAAATCCGCCATCGTCTTGTGATGATCGCGCGCTGAGTGCAATGACCACTGTGCCGATCGGTGAATCATTGGCTCCCGGTTTGAGAATGCCGATATATTCAGCTCTTCCATTGTCGCCGCGGAAATAGAAAAAGTCCGGACTTGAAGTGGGACGTCCTTCTTTGTAATTTCTGGAAATAATTTCTTCTAAGTCCCAGGTCGGATCGCCGGCTCTGTTAATCGGCAGATCTGTTTTGTTGAAGTATTTGAATTTTGCTTCGTAACGATCGAGGTAGCCGTTGAAGTAGGTACGGTCGAGATGTTTTCCGAGATCATCAATGAGATTGGGAGAGTTCATCACCACCGATGGCGACATAGTGAGCAGTCGAAGCAGATTCCGGTCGTTGCGGATGCGGGGCTGTAAATTCTGGAAGAGAAATTCGGCGACTATATCCTGTTCGTTTTCCAGTTTCGCAGCGAGGAGTTGTCGCTTTTCCCGTTCACGTGTTTCGTTGAAGGTGTGAATGATCTGTGCGGCATAGATGGAGAATACCAGGATGACGAGTACGTTTCTCGAGAAGGAAAATAATTGCATCTCCTGGTTACGGATGTAGCCGATGAATACGATCAGGACATTGGCGAGAAGAAATGCACTGACTCCATAATCCGTAAACAAATCAGTACTGCGTAAAAGCAAGAGGGTGATGAGAAAGAGTCCCTGCGAAATCAGAAAGAGTATGGCAATATGGGAGAAGGGTAGATTTGTTTTGCGAATGAGAAGTATACTTCCGTCGCAGATCAGATAGAAACTGCCTAGTAATAAACCTATCACGACCATCCCTACACCGGTATAGGCAGTGAGCTGAAAAATATTGTTGATGTCGAAGGAGATCTGTGAATTGATGATGAGTCCGCTCAGTACATAGTTGATGAGTACAGAGTAAAAGAAAGTGAAGCAAAAAAGGAGGATGATCTTAAATCGTGCGGGAAAAATATTTTCTTCTCCTTGTCCGCGAATGAGCCAGGAGTAGAGAAATACAATCAGCAATGCAACAATGGCCGTACTCAGCAGCAGATCGCCGAGGGAGTTGAGCAGATAGCCGCTGGCGTAGTATTTCGAATTGAAGAGTTCGCTTTCGTAAAATGCTTCGGGCCATTTGAAGTAGCTCATGATGAAGCGGAGTAAAAACAAAGCACCTATCAGGATGAATCCGGCTTTATTTCTTTTTCGTCCGAGGCGTCGAAGGGAATCGAATAAAATCAGAAATCCGAAAAAATATCCGGCGCCAAACAGCAGGGAGATATACAATGGATACGTGTTGTCATTGTTTTCGCTGGTGAAGGCAATCGGGAAGAGGATTTTTCCATCGGAGGATTTAATCGGATATTCTTCCTTTAATTTTTCTGTCGGGATGAACGCGGTTTCGGGGAGTTCCAGTTTTTTATGAAATCCCTGATGGAGGTATTTATTCTGTAAAACATACTGATGTTTGATGAGTAGCAATCCGATCAGGGTCCGGGTTTGGTGGGTTCGCCGTTCGAGGTAGTACCAGCCGTTGCCGAACTGATATACTTTTCCGGAGGCGAGTCTGGCCATCACGGTGGTGTCGGGCAGGACTTTATTCTCGCTCCAGTATTTCAATCCTCCGTTTTCGAACACAAAAATGAGGTTCTCGGAGGGCAGCGAAAGTCGTTGTAGCTGATTGGTGAAGGCCCGTTCGTTGAAGCGGATTCCTTCGAGTCCGGTTTCCAGTATGTCAACGTTTTTGCGGAGATCCTTGACCAGGCTATCAAGTGCAATGTTCGCCCTTTCAGCCAGATCGGCGTGTTGGAGGGCGCGATGTTCCTTCCATAACTGGAACCCGAGACCTGTCAGCAAGAGCGACAGTGCCAGGGTGCTGAAAACGAATAACCGACGGAAGTATGGCATTTTCACGAAAGTACAGGCTATTCTACCAGCCTTAGTGCCCCTCGGGTGAATTTATTAACGTTCGTTTGTCGATGCCGGGGCTGATTATCCGATGGATTTTA
The DNA here is from genome assembly GCA_044341715.1 of Bacteroidia bacterium. GTDB lineage: Bacteria > Bacteroidota > Bacteroidia > AKYH767-A > OLB10 > JAJTFW01. The sequence goes on from JBIIRF010000047.1 coordinate 4,889, forward strand.
GGTTCGGAAGGTGTACCTTTGTTCATTATGAAAGTTACCCTCAATAACAGCACTACCCTTGAACTCGGTCAGGATGGATCACAAACTCTGGTGAATGGTCAGCCTGCAAGTTTTGACCTGCGTGAATTGCGTCCCGGTTCATATCATCTTTTGTATAACGGTAAATCGTTTGAAGTGGAAGTGCTTCAAACAGATACGCTTGCTAAAAAACACGTGATTACCATCAATGGAAAAAAAGTGGAGGCCGTGATGCGCGACCGGTTCGATGATTTGTTGAAGGAACTGGGAATGGATGCGGCTGCTTCGTTGAAGGTGGGCGACCTGAAAGCTCCGATGCCCGGACTGGTCGTTGATATTCCCGTAAAGGAAGGCGATACCGTCAGCAAAGGCGATACATTGGTCATTCTCGAAGCGATGAAAATGGAGAATGCACTGAAAGCCGTTGCCGATGCTACCGTGAAAAAAATTGCAGTGACGAAAGGGCAGGCAGTCGATAAAAATACATTGCTGATTCAATTGGGTTAAACGATTTTATGGTCGACCCGAAGAACAATCAGTAAAGAATTTTGTTCAATGATCAATCATCAGGGGAATCCCCGTAAATAACAGAAGATATGAAAAGAAGAGACTTTATCAAACTGAGTGCTGTTGCTACTACAGCCGCTATCATCACTCCGGGAATGGAGTCATTCGCTCATGGTGAAGCAAATTTTACGGTTCCTCAATTGCCCTATGATTATAAAGCACTGGAGCCGCATATCGATACACTGACGATGGAAATCCATCATGGTCGCCATCATAAGGCGTATGTGGATAACCTGAATAAGCTCTGGAGTGAATTGCATATTCATGATCCATCGCTGGAGAATATTGTGCGTGCAGCGGGACGTTTTCCTGCGGGTGTGCGGAACAATGCCGGTGGTCACTGGAATCATTCCTTCTTCTGGACCAATATGAAACCTAACGGTGGTGGATTACCGTCGGGCAAGGTGGCTGAAGCGATTAATGCCGGATTCGGAAGTTTTGAGAACTTTAAAAAGCAATTCAATGATGCTGCCAAATCACGTTTTGGTTCGGGTTGGGCATGGCTGGTGAAGACTCCCGACGGAAAACTGGCAATCGGTTCTACTGCGAATCAGGATAATCCGCTGATGGATGTTTCCGATTTCAAAGGTGCTCCGGTTCTGGGATTGGATGTATGGGAGCATGCGTATTATCTCAAGTATCAGAATAAACGCGCTGACTATATCGATGCCTGGTGGAATGTAGTGAACTGGGATGCGGTCGCCGGCCGTCTTTAATGCCATATTGCCTGCGAAGATTTCAGAAGTCAGTGTGTAGCTATAATAACTAATTGGACCTCGACGCTGTTTTTTAGGTCTGATCTTCTCTATTCATAAACCGATTGTCTTAGAATTATTCTTATGCGTAAAACCCTCCTCATAGTAGCGGTGATAGTAACCATGCTCATCGTTATTAAGAAAGTTTTTATTCCTTCCCGAGATGTGGCGCCGGTACAGTCCGGAGGTAAAACTCCACCTGTAGGTGTGAATGTAATGGTGGTGCAGCCTGTTCTTTTCGAAGAGACCATTGCGTCGAATGGTACATTGATGGCGAATGAGGAAGTGGAGTTGCGCGCTGAACTTTCCGGGCGTATTCAGGAAATCAATTTTAAAGAAGGAGCTACAGTAAGTGCAGGTCAGTTGCTGGTGAAGATCAATGATGCGGAGTTGAGAGCGCAGTTGAATAAAGTAAATCTGAGTCTTAAACTGGCCGAACAAAAACTGGAACGCAACAAAAAATTATTGCAGATACAAGGAATCAGTCAGGAAGAGTTTGATGTAATGCAAAATGAAGTGGAGTCGATGAAAGCGGAGAGGTCGTTGGTGTATGCTCAATTGGAGAAAACGGAGATTCGTGCCCCTTTTTCGGGAACTGCTGGATTGAGACAGGTGTCGGTGGGCGCCTTTGTAAATAATCAGCAACTCATTGCTTCGCTCAAACAAGTGCAGCCGATTAAAGTGGACTTCAGTATTCCGGAGAATTATATTGGCCGAGTGCATACAGGTGATACGATTTCCTTTACAGTGGGTAGCAGCATAAAAAAGTATAACGGTCGCGTATATGCGATAGAACCCGGTGTAGATGCCGGAACGCGGAGCATTCATCTGCGAGCCTTGAGTACCAACAGCGATGCTGCTTTATTGCCCGGAGCATTTGCACATATCACCGTGAAGTTAAACTCTACGGAGGCCTTGCTTATTCCTACGCAATCGATTGTTCCGGTATTAAAAGGTAAGCAGGTTTTTGTGGTCAGGAATGGTAAGGCAGATACTGTGAGTGTTGTTACCGGAGTGCGGAATGATTCGGCCATTCAGGTGATGAGTGGATTGGTGGCCGGTGATTCGGTGATAACAACCGGACTACTGCAATTGCGTCCGGGGAACGATGTTAAAATCAGACCGGGTAAGTAACCAATATGCAGATTTTTTAACCGTAAACAAAAAGAGATGAACTTACCATCGATAAGCATTAACCGTCCGGTACTGGCCATTGTAATGTCCTTGCTGATTGTACTTTTTGGTATGATCGGATTTAATTTTCTGGGCGTACGGGAATATCCATCCATTGATCCGCCGGTGATCACGGTGCGTACCGGATATGCCGGAGCGAATGCAGATGTAGTAGAGTCGCAGATTACTGAACCGTTGGAGAAAGCGATAAACGGTATTGCCGGTATCCGTACCATTTCATCGGCCAGCAATCAGGGCAATAGTGTAATCACTGTAGAGTTTGATCTCGAAGTTAATCTGGAAGCTGCGGCGAATGATGTGCGTGATAAGGTATCGCAGGCTGTGCGTAATCTTCCGCAGGATATTGATGGAATGCCCACGGTGACCAAGAGCGATGCCAACTCGGATGCGATTATTTCCATGACTGTGCAGAGTGATACGAGGAATGTGCTGGAGCTTAGTGATTTTGCCGAGAATCAAATCGGTGAACGTTTGCAGACAATTCCCGGGGTGAGTAATATTCAGATTTGGGGTCAGAAACGGTATGCGATGCGACTCTGGCTCGACCCTTCCAGGCTTGCGGCGTATCAACTAACGCCATTGGATATCCGAAATGCACTGGAGAGAGAAAATGTGGATCTCCCCGGAGGAAAAATTGCTGGCAATACGACGGAGCTGACGGTGAAAACTGTCGGACGTTTAACTTCAGAGGAAGAATTTAATAATCTGATAGTGCGGAATGAGAGCGACCGGATTATTCGTCTGAAAGATGTGGGGTATGCTACACTGGGTCCGGAGAATGAAGAGACGATTCTGAAGAATAACGGAGTGCCAATGGTGGCCTGTGCCTTGGTTCCGCAACCCGGCGCGAATTATATTGATATAGCGGATGAGTTTTATAAACGACTGGAGCAGATTAAAAAAGATGTGCCCTCCGATATAAAACTGAATATCACCCTCGACAATACGAAGTTCGTGAAGAAGTCGATTCTGGAAGTGGAGGAGACATTGCTCATTGCCGTGTTGCTGGTGGTGCTGATTATTTATCTGTTCTTCCGCGACTGGCTGATTGCTTTCCGCCCGCTCATTGATATTCCGGTTTCGCTTATTGGTGTTTTCTTTATTATGTACTTGTTGGGCTTTTCGATAAATGTGCTCACATTGCTGGCCATCGTATTGGCAACAGGCCTGGTGGTGGATGATGGAATTGTGGTCACGGAAAATATCTTCAAGAAAGTAGAGAAGGGAATGTCGCCCGTGGAGGCTGCGCATAAAGGTTCAGCTGAAATTTTCTTTGTGGTTATTTCTACTTCGATCACCCTCGCTGCAGTATTTCTTCCGGTGATTTTCATGCAGGGATTTGTGGGCAGGTTGTTCCGGGAGTTTGGGATTGTATTGTCCTCAGCGGTGTTGATTTCAGCGTTTGTGAGTCTAACGTTAACGCCTATGTTAAATGCACGACTTATCCGCAAAAACAAAGGTCATAGTCGCTTTTATCTGCTCACTGAACCTTTCTTCCGCCGTTTGGATGAAGGTTACCGTGATGCATTAACAGGTTTTATGCATTATCGCCGTGTTTCCTGGTTGATTCTTGTTGGAGTGGTGTCAATGATTTTCTTTTTCGGGAGTCTTCTGCAAAGTGAAGTAGCTCCGCTGGAAGACCGTAACTGGTTCCGCCTGCTGGTGACAGCGCCCGAAGGTGCATCGTTTGAGTACACCGATCGTCACATGAATGCGATCAGTCAGATGGTGATTGACTCGGTTCCTGAACGACGGATATGCCTGACCGTTACAGCTCCGGGTTTTGCCGGTTCGGGAGCGGTGAATACCGGCTTTGGTCGTATCGTATTGACAGATGCAGAGGATAGAACGCGCTCCCAGCAGGAAATTGTAGATCAGGTGGGTGCATTTACCCGAAAGATGCCGACTGCAAGAACATTTGCTGTGCAGGAACAAACCATTTCTGCAGGTGGAGGTCCGAGAGGTAGTTTACCGGTGCAGTTTGTATTGCAGACAGCCGATTTTGATAAACTCAAAGCCGTTCTCCCGAAGTTTATGAAGGAGATTAATTCGAATCCGGTATTTCAGGGAAGTGATGTGAATCTCAAGTTCAATAAACCGGAACTGGAGATCAGCATCGACCGCGAGAAAGCACGCACGCTGGGGTTATCGGTGAGGGATGTAGCGCAAACATTGCAACTTGCCTACAGCGGACAAGGGTTTGGTTATTTTCAACGCCAGGGAAAACAGTACCAGGTCATCGGCCAGTTCGATCGTGGCAATCGTGATGAGCCTACGGATTTACGTCAGATATATTTACGGAATGACAAGGGAGAATTAGTAGCACTGGACAATGTGGTAAAACTGGAAGAGCGAAGTAGTCCGCCGCAGCTTTACCATTACAATCGTTTTAAGTCGGCCACCTTATCGGCCGGACTTGCACCCGGATACACTATTGGGGATGGTGTAAATGCTATGGAAAAAATTTCGGAGAACTTGCTTGATGATAGTTTCAGCACGGCCTTAACCGGAGCTTCGCGCGATTATGCTGAGAGTAGTTCGAATGCGTTGTATGCATTTTTACTGGCGCTTGTTATTATCTATCTGATCCTCGCAGCACAGTTTGAAAGTTTCTCGGATCCTGCTATAATTCTGTTGACCGTTCCGTTGGCTCTTGGAGGAGCAGTGTTCTCGCTATGGTATTTTAATCAAACGCTGAATATCTTCAGTCAGATCGGAATGATTATGCTGATTGGATTGGTGACCAAGAATGGAATTATGATTGTAGAATTTGCCAATCAGCTGCGGGAAGAAGGGAAGTCGAAGATAGATGCCATCCTCGAAGCCTCTGCCATGCGTTTGCGTCCGATTCTTATGACGAGTATTGCGACAATACTTGGTGCGATGCCGATTGCGCTGGC
>JBIIRF010000339.1:0-3092 GCA_044341715.1 Bacteroidia bacterium
TGATGATCAGGTTGCGGATGTTGTCGCGTTCAAAACTCAACGGCGACAGGCTTTCTTTTATTTTAAATCCTTTGATATTTACAAAGAATACGGTGTTCGAATCGGGAATTTCAATGAACCGGTTGTTTCGGAGAAACTGTTCCTGATCGTAGGTGCGAATGGGAACTTTTTTCAGAATCTCGTCAAACAGTATCCATTCTTCGTCATTGAAGTAATAATCACTGGCGAACTGATAACAGTATTCTTCGAGTTGCTTGCGGTCTTTTGCGTCCTCGCTCCGGTACCATTTTTTGACTTTATCCATCTTCGGTGCCGTTTTCGGTAACTTGAAATACAACACGCGAAGGATATTGTTCTTCAGCTGGAAGTTGTTCGGGTGATCGTTATAGTATTTTTCAATCTCCTGTTCGCTGATGGAGGTGTCCAGTTTCTGTTTTACTAATTCACTCTCGTAAATGTAGGTGATGAGCGAATTCCGGTATTCTTCCAGTTGCTTTTCTACGTCCTTGCGCTCTTCGTCGAGATTGTCTTCAGCCCGTTTTAATACCGACTGTTGCTTGATCCAGTTGTCGACATAACTACGGATAATGGTGAGACTATCGTTTTTTGAAGTGCCGGGTGGTACCAGGTTGCGCAGTGCATCTGCATACAAATAACGATCGTAAACGCGGGCAATAACACGTTCTGAACCGGGTGTCTCTGCTGTTTTTTTCTTGCACGACGTTCCCAAAAGAAAAAGACATCCCATCAGGAGCAGCAGTTTCCGGGGAAACGTTGTCAGAGGGGATGTCTTTCTTTTCAACGGGAGCTTATTTCTTCCAGAGGGTTTGTAAAACAGGCTCAATTACCTGTACAGTGTACTTCGAACGAAGAGATGTAATCCACTCTTTCTCGAGATATGTCTGGTAATCAGCAGTAATCACTCCTTTCGCTTCTTCAATTGTTTTTGGCATCACCGGAAGTACATTCTTGATATCAACAAGATAGTACTGGTTGTTTTTGGTGGTTACTTCGCTTAATCCTTTTTTCCAGCCCGTTGCATCGATGGTTTCATTTTCACTACGGTTGAATCGTGCTTCACGGATTGAAACGGCATTCGCTGTTTTCTTGTTGATATCAGTAATGATATCAGATGCACTCTTTTTGCCTTTGCTGAGTTGTTTCTTCAGTTCGATGGCCGTTTTTTCAGAGTTGCAGGTGTAGATAACAGCATCGCAACGTTCGCCCCAGAGGTAGTTGTTTTTATTTTGTGCGTAGAAGTCTTCGAGTCCGAGGGTATCTTTCACCGCTTTGCTCCATACCATTTTGTCGGTAAGGTCGAAGAGGAGAATTCCATCGCGGTATTCGCGCATAAGGTTGCGGAAGTCAGGATAGATTTTGTCGAGACGGTCTTCGAAGAATGTCATCACTGTTTCGCCGGCCCATTGGTCGTACATGCTGTAGCCGATGGATTGTGGATTATTACCCGGACGTTTTGTTTGATGCGTGCTTAGGTATTTTGCAAAGTCCTGTTGCGTGTAAGTCGTAATTACATTGCTTGAATCAGTCAATGTGAACAGTGGTTTGTTGTATTTATCAGCTTTGGTGAGATCCCATTCTCCTTCAGAAATACTGCTGTCGAGAATAGCAACTAACTCATCTTTTCCTTTTGGTACTTCTTTGAATTTATAAGCCTTTTTGATTTTGATAATCATACTCTGCTTGCTGGCTTCGTTGCGACTATCGCGGGCAATCATTTGTTTCAATTCACCTTTCTTCTCTTCGAATGGAGGAATACCTCTTTTTTCGAGGAGACGGATGATGTGATAGCCATAGGAAGTGGTGATGATTTCAGAGATGTCTCCGTCGTTCTTCATTGCGAATGCTGCTTTCTCGAATTCAGGTACCATTTTACCTGTTCCAAACCATGGCAGTTCTCCACCTTTCTTCGCTGATCCTTTGTCTTCGCTGAACTTTACAACAACGCTGTCCCAGGGTGTACCTGATTTGAGCATTGCTTTTGCTTCCTTGATTTTTGCTTCTGCTGCTTTCAATGTGCTGTCTGGTGCATCTTTCGGAGTACGAACCATGATATGTGCAGTATGTACTTCGCCCTGTGCTGTACGTACATCTAGTACTTTGATGATATGATATCCGAAGCGGGTGCGGACAGGCATTGAGATTGTTCCGGGCTTGGTATTGAAGGCCGCAGTTTCAAAAGGATAAACCATTTGCATACCGGTGAAATAACCAAGATCTCCTGCATTGTCCTTGGCAGATGGATCTTCTGATGAGTCACGTGCCATACGATTGAAGTCAGAGCCTTTCAGGATCGCATCACGCATTTTCATGATACGGTTGTAGGCAATCAAGGTATCCTTTGGGAGTGCATCCGGAGTAATTTTTAAGAGGATATGGCTTGCTTTTACATCTTTTCCGAGACGCTCGTATGCTTCACGGATCAGACTTTCGCTCACTTCTTTGTCGGTGAGATAAGGTTGTGACAATTGTTTACGGTAACCGGAAAGTTCAGAGCGGAAAGTTTCGCTGGTGTCCATTTTCATGGCTTCTGCTTCTTTCACTTTCAATTTGTAATTAACGTACAGATCGAGGTACTCACGAACTGACTCTTCCGTAAAAACAGAATCACGGTTATTTTTACGAAATACCCGTTCAAATTCCGATTTGTTGATTCCTTCTCCGGCAATGTTGAGCAGAATCGGATCCATCACAACGGCTGAAAGATTGGTGGTTCCGCCTCCCTTGGTGGTAGCTCCGACAACCGGTTTCACAGTAGGTTTTAGCTGTGGCTTTGGTTTGGTCTGTCCGTTCACCTGAGTACAGGTAACTGTAAGGGTGAGAAAGAGGGAATAAATAATGGCTTTTTTCATAGTGTTCACTGAATTTACAGGGAGGCAAATGTAATAAAGTAAGCGGCTTTTAGATGGGGGAAAGGGGGAAATGTGAATGAAAAAAAGGTGAAAATGCCGGGTATTGTTAATATCCGGCATTTTCAGGTTAAGGTTCTGTTAATGAAGTGGCTGTTCAGGTAAAAGCACGGGGGATGTCCGGCCTGTTTTCAGCGGTAAAATGGAGGTTCCGTAAATCCGGTT
>JBIIRF010000338.1:0-3092 GCA_044341715.1 Bacteroidia bacterium
TGAATCGTACGGCTCGTGCATTGAGCATTGTGCCCCATGCCTGGTATATCACCAGATTGCCTATGAAAATCGCGAATAGTAAAAAGAGAAAGATTTTGTTTATAAAATGGGCTATGCTAAAAATGGCTTTCTTTTTGGCGAGTGTAGCTATAATCCACAGTAATAAAGGAAGTGTGAGAAGGTAAGATGATGCACTGAGGTCGAGTCGTAGTCCGTAAATCAATGACCATGTCCATCCTTCGAGGGAAAGTTGTGGAAAGTATACTGGTAGTAGAGTAAGAAATAATATTCTGGCAATGGTGAATAAACTCATCCAAAATAATAAAAGGTGAAAAGGAAATAAACTGTTTTTTCGCATGTTCAGGAGTTGGTGGTGTCGGTGAATAGTCCGAAGTCAGGTGCGGAGTTTTCGTTGGTGCAGTAGCCTTTGAATTCGCAGGTGTAGGGTTGGTTGCAATGCTCACCCATTGTGATAGCGGGTTTAGTTTTTTGTATCAGGATTTTCTGCATTTCCCGGATATGCTGTTCAATTTTTATTGTTTGTTGGTGACATTCTTCGGTGAGGTCAGTGGTGGTGAAAATTTCTGCTGGAGATGCGTTTAAATCTGTTTCAGCTAATGGCTTTTGTAAATGTAGTATTGATGCACTGTGTAAAGGAAGTCCGGCATGGGTGATAATGTAATACTGTAAGGCCAGGTCTTCTTTGTAAGTGTCGCTGATGGCTACGTTGCTTTTGACTTCGTAGAGATGCCAGCGATTTTGCTGTTTTGCAAGTATGTCGCTGTAAATGATGACTCCGTTGTAAATGAATGCGGCTTCATATAATATGGTGCTCCCGCTTTCCAGAGCTTCGGTGGTGCGTTTGGCTGATTTTTCGGGTTGAAGGGGACCGGCCGGACTCAAATCTATTCCTCCCGGAAATAACCCATGTGCAATCTTTCCTATTTGGTGGCCTACTTCAAATCGTTGGCGGCGTTCTTCTGGTAAAGGGTCGCGTAGTTTATAATGATGTTTGTAGAGGTACAATGCTTTTAAACATTGTTTGCCTTTTTGATACGCGGTTTTTGAAAAGAGTAGTTTCATCCGGCGTAAAAATTTATCAGGTCGAGACATTCTCTGGCTTCGCGGGCGTCGTGTACCCGAAAAATATGAGTGCCATGCAATGCGGCAATGGTATTTAGTACGGTTGTTCCGTTTAAGGCAGTTTCTGGCTTGGTTTTCAGTACTTTGTTGATCATTGATTTTCGACTGAATCCGCAAACCAATGGCGCATCTAATCGATGAAACAGCTGAAGGTTCTTGAGTAAGGTGTAGTTGTGTTCGGTGGTTTTCCCGAATCCAAATCCCGGGTCCAGTAGTATGTCTTTTACTCCGGCTATTCGTAAGTCGCTCATCTTGCGGGTAAAGTACTGCATTACTTCGAGGGTGACATCGGTGTAGCTGGGTTGGTCTTGCATGGTTTGTGGAGTGCCTTTCATGTGCATGAGGATGTAGGGAACTCCGCATTTGCCTGCTGTGGTGAACATCTCCGGGTCAAGTTCGCCGCCGGAAATGTCGTTGATAATTCCGGCTCCTTCTTCTACAGCAGCTCTTGCTATGTTGGATCGCCAGGTGTCTATGGAGACTTCTGCCTCCGGAAAATATTTTTTGATAAGCCGAATAGCCGGTATAACTCTCTGGTATTCTGCTTCTTCCGGTATTAACTCTGCACCTGGCCTTGAGGAGGCGCCTCCTACGTCAATTATTTGGGCTCCTCCGGATACTAATTTTTCCACATTTTCCAGAATGAGGCTTTCTTCGGTAAATTTGCCGCCGTCATAGAAGGAGTCGGGGGTGACATTCAGAATTCCCATTACCATCCCCCGGCTGATGTCCACTGCTCGTCCCTGTATGTTGAGTACAAAGGATGGGCGTGGATGAAGGAATCCTGAATAGGTGGTGGGAATCATGCTTTTTTCATTAATTAAACTCGAACATTGCACATGTCATCATTGACCTCTAAACAGTACGATCAGGCGATAGCGCTCTGCAAAGATATCTACATGAAAAAGATGAAGGACTATGGAAGTGCCTGGCGCATCCTAAGACCCTCGTCTTTAACCGATCAGATTTTTATTAAAGCGCAACGAATCCGCAGTATTGAAGAGAAAGGCCAGCAAAAGGTGATGGAAGGCGTGGAAAGTGAGTTCGTAGGGATTGTGAATTATGCGGTGATGGCATTGATTCAATTGGGTCTGGCTGATCATGCTCCGCAGGAATTGACGCCGGATGATGGGTTGCGTTATTATGAGGAAAATGTATTGAAGGTGAAATCGCTGATGTTGGATAAAAATCATGATTACGGCGAAGCCTGGAGGGATATGCGGGTGAGTTCTATGACCGATCTTATTCTGATGAAATTACTCCGTATCAAGCAAATCGAAGATAACGCAGGTAATACACTGATCAGTGAGGGTGTGGATGCAAATTATGCAGATATTATCAATTATGCAGTGTTCGCACTGATTAAACTGAATGAGAATAAAACTGTAAACTCTTAATTCTTTTATTTAAATAAGATTCTTATGACAATGAAACATACTCCGCTTACCTGGACGTTGAGATTGATCGTGTTCGGTTTGTTTATTCTTTCCGCTGTTGCAAAAATGTTCCCGATCTGGGCGTTCGATAAGCAATTGGTGGATCTTGGATTGACTTCATGGTGTCAGGCTCCTTATTTTACGCGCGCATTGATTGGTTTGGAGTTGGCGATCGGTATTGCCATTATGCAGGCGAATTACCTTCGGAGAATTGTGATTCCGGTAACAATCGCATTGCTGGTTGTCTTCTGTATTCACCTGACGATTGAAATGGTGAAGCATGGTGCGATGAATGGAAATTGTGGTTGTTTTGGTCAGCTTATTCCGATGACGCCATTGGAAGCTACAATCAAAAATCTGTTGACAATAGCATTGTTGGTTGTGTTGTATAAAAAATCGTCTGATAAACCCACTGGTGAAAATAAGTTCAGTGTGTTGATGATTATCTGGCTGGCGAGTACACTCTTTATGTACGTTGCTTTCCCATTTTGTCCTTGTCCGAATGCAAATGCG
>JBIIRF010000340.1:0-3090 GCA_044341715.1 Bacteroidia bacterium
TGTTTTATCGGAAGTAACATAAAAAGGAATACTCGTAATATTATTAAAATGGTATTGCTCCGGCTGATCTTTATTCGGATTTGCCTCGATCCACAAAGTATTATTTCCAATCATCGAAATCGTACTGAATGAAACTGCGCACATAACGGTATCACCTGTCGGAAGATCTTTATTCACCCGCACACTAGCGATATTCCTGCGAACGTTATTAGCATCAAAGATATAGTAGTCCACCAACAATGTATCCATATCGGTACTACTGATATTTTCAAACGCCATATTAAAGCTCACCTGATCACCTTCCTGCAATGTATCACTGAAGAAAGAGTAATAATTTGTATTCAACGAGCCTTCCGGCACCGGTGAATAATACACCTGCCATTTCTCTAACTGCGGCGGAGTACGATTTTGAGAATCCTGCAAGTAGGCACGTAAACGAAGATTAGGATACTGCTGCGCACTGATACTGCTAATATCCACAGGAGCCGACGTATCAACGATTGTATCAATCAACAACACCTCCTGACCGGTTGTTGCCTTACCATATACCTGCAAATAAATACTATCAGGCGATACACCGGATTCAAGGTGAGTATAACTCCAATGCACCTGACTCCATGAAACAGCAGGACCAATCAAGGTGGAAGATTGATAACCTTTGTCCCAGTTTCGGCTCAGGAGATAATCAATTTTCAACGTACTATCCGGCTGTTTACCTGACTTCCAGATCAGAGAATTCGGGTCACCCTTCTTCATTAACATCATGAACTTATCGCCGCTATCGAGCGCAGCAAATTGGGGAACTCCAATAGCAGCAAATGCCTGAGCGGCGACAGTCATTGTATCAAACTTTGGAGAAAACACATTCCAACTCATCAAATAGTTCCCATCGGGAATCACATTCGTAAGCATATTGGATAAACTATACACGCTATTTATATCGGCAGCATTGAATAAAAAATATTTATCCGGACGCGTACGACCTGAACAACCCGCATTACTATTGCAATCGTAATAATTATAGTTCCCGTAAATACGCAAACATGAATCTGCTGTCCATGGATATTCAAAATTGATAGAATCCAGTACAGCAACGGCAATCTGACGCGCACCGGTACATCCACCATAATCCATATTCACCCCATTGATATCATAACTTGGCACATTTCCGATATGCGTCATGGCCAGTGAATAATTCGAATTGATAAACTCAGTTTCACGCTGACTATCTACCCAATTCAGATTTGACAAAGACCCATCACGAAACTGATAATAATGTGCCTGCGACCATCCTGTTACATTTGGTTTAAACAGGAACGAGCTTTCTCTCCACTGAAAATTATTACTGATCAACGTGTCAGGATTCGTAATTGAGTCATTCGCCACGCGCCAGAAATACGCCACATTGGAATCAAGGTCTTGCGGCAACTGCCAGGAAACAATACCGAAAGCATTATTTACGACACCGGAAATTTTCACCGGGCTATTAAAAAACGCACTTGTATCTACTTCGAACCGATAAGACTTAGGTGCAGCGAATAAATTTGCAGTTGTTGCTTTCAATACAGGACGAACAGTTGGAATGATAGCATACTCCTGTGGGAAAACCGGATTAATATCATTCGAGCCGATTTGTAATGAAGCCACGGCAATATTATTGCTCACCTCATTCAGCTCATCAATACTATTGTACACATCAAGTGAAATTTCAAACTGATTTAATCCGGGGCCGCGTTGAAAATCTACAGGCAATCTCACTTCAAATGTATCCCGATAAGTCACATAAGGAACTCCAATAATTGTATCACGCTTAGAACCATCCGGCATAGTACGGCTAATCTGCACATTAAAAGAATCGCCGGTATTTTTTGCAATATTGGAAACAGCAAACTTTACTGTAAACGTATCCAACTCGGTAGTAACCTCTGAAGGTTCGAAATAGATATTGGCATTTTCGATTACGAGATCGGACTTGTCATACGTATTCATACGCAATGCAGGATCGCCGTGCAAAGTCATATTCATGCAAACCCCCTTTCTATCGAGTCCGGGAGTAATAATATCCTCCACTGTCTTTTTCATTCCCTGACCAACCGTAAATCCATAATGATCACGGAACATCACCTCATGGAATTTTAATGAGTAATCATCGAGTGGCTCAATAATTCCTTTATCCGGAACGGCAATAAACGCAATAGATCCTTTATCCGGTGTCAAAACAAATCGCTCATTCAACAATCGGCTGGTCGTATGAATATCACCCACAAAACAAGACTGCGCAAGTAAAACAGGGTAACGATCTTTGTTCCTGTAATTTTCCGGATCATCTGTCGCTATATCAAATGAAGTACCAGCGGCATGCCCGTAAAATGTCATCATTGAACATCCTGAATCAATCAGCTGTTGTACATATTGACTTAAGTTGATCTGAATCGGATCAGTACTGCTCTTGAGAATTGTTACCACATTTCCACCGAACAAAGTATCCTCCACTATATTTTTATACACTGCAAGTTTACCGGAAAGAGTTAACTGTTCTGCATAATCTGTGCCTCCTCCGAAATGCAGAACATTCTTCATCCAGGCAGAAGGTGGATTCGCTTGTTGTGCTTCAAATGAAATCAACTTATTGAGATAAGCTGTTACGTCAGCTTCCGTCTGTGCAGAAACACGTCCGGTAGCAATCTCCTGTTTAAAATCAGGTGTATTCAGTTTCGCTGTAAACATCTGGTCAGAGGCCGGTTCACCATAGGTTGGTACCATATTCTGCTCGTAGGCGGCACCGGAACGTGCATTTTGCGAGAGCACGGACTTACCGAGCAGCAACAGATACTCCGGCTTGGGAGAATTATTATCAAGTTGTAAATCTGCAAACTGACGGATAGCCCGAACATGTTTTCGGATACCAAAAGCATACTGATCATACAATTCGTCTACATCAGCAAGCAATACGTTATACCCTTTCGATTGTCGATAGGTGGCATAGGCATTCGCACCGGTCCAGATTTTTTTATTGGACACAATGAGGAAGTTTTTACCTGCACCCTGATCTTTGAAATTATTAAAACGAGCATATTTACTGGGATCAGT
>JBIIRF010000048.1:0-10284 GCA_044341715.1 Bacteroidia bacterium
AGTACAGGGTTGTCGAGTTGAATAAAAATCAATTCACCATGGCTACGTAGGTAATCGTACATTTCGCCTTTGCCTTTTTTTACACCTTCTTCACCGCCAAAGCCTTCGAGGTGTGCTTTGCCGATATTGGTGATCAGACCAAAATCCGGACATGCTATTTCACATAGTTCTGCTATTTCGCGTTGATGATTGGCACCCATCTCCACCACAGCGAAGTCATGATCTTCGTTGAGTTCAAGCAGGGTGAGTGGAACACCAATATGATTATTCAGGTTGCCCCGGGTATAATGTGTTTCAAAGTTTCGCTTCAGAACAGCCGCGCACAATTCCTTGGTAGTAGTTTTACCATTGCTGCCGGTAATTGCGAGCACGTGAATGTCGAGACGATGGCGATGTAGTGTAGCCAGTTCCTGTAAACTCTTCAGCACATCCTTCACCATCAGAATGCGAGGGTCATTTCCAACGGGTTCATCTACGACCGCATAAGCAGCACCAAGTTCCAGTGCTTTCTGCGCAAAGGTGTTGCCATTGAAATTGGGTCCTTTCAAGGCAAAGTACATACATCCTTTTGGAAGATGACGTGTGTCTGTAGAAACAACAGGATGGTCCTGATAGAAATCGTAGAGTTGTTCGGTGGTTACCATTCTGCGAATTTAATAGAAATCGATGGGATCTGTGTAAGTTGTCGGGTGATGAAAGTTAGGAGTCTTCCTGTTCTTTGAAGGTTGTTTTATCGGATATAGATATACTTGTCGGTATTGTTGAATATTTGTGCAGCTTAATTGTTGAGATTTTCAGTGGTGCTGTAATGCGTAGAAAAGGTGAGCCTTACCTGCTATTGTTCAATTGGCAAAAATAAATCCTCTTATCTGTTTTGATTGTTTTTTTTAGCCATCCTCCTGTCAATGCCAGCACTGACATAACTACAGGTAATGCAAGATTTATTCTGATGATCCATTCGTCGGCTGAAAGCAATTCCCAGTGGTTTTTTGTGTAGGGATTCCAGGCAAGGCAGAAAAAGATCAGCAGATAGGTGATGCATTCAAACCACCAGTTTCTTGTAGGAGAAATAGGGGTTTCTAATGTAAGCAGATAGATCTTTTTGAATTTTGGAAAGTAATAGAGTGCTGCAACAAATAAGCAGCATCCGGCGTGAATGAGTTCCGGTGTTTTAGGAGGTGGTGAATGTAAAAGCGGGTAGTCGGTTTGTGGTCCTTCAGAATAAAAGAGGGTGTTCTCTAGATATAAAAGGAGGAATAAACTTAAGGGGAGTTGAAGAATAAAAAAAAGGATGGAGCAATAATGATAAATAGTATTGAAACGGGCGTAATTCATTTAATGAAAACGTAACGTCAGGAGAAATCGTCTTAAGGAAATGTTAAATGTACTTTCAGTGTAGGGTAAAGCTGTTCATGATTTTGTCGGCGAGTAAATGAAATTTATCATAAGCAGACTTTTTTGCAGTGAACGTCAGCACATACATTTTATCATCTTTCGGGTAATAGTATTGTTTCCAACGCAATTCTTCTCCTGATTTACTGTTTTCAAATTCCATGCACCACATTCGTCCGGGTGTGTCGGTTACTTTTTCCGAGCGTATGATAGTTACCTGCTGTATCATTTTATTGATCTGTGCTTCGCTGATTTTTGCGAATTGCTCCACCGTCATTTTTTGCTTCGACAAATCCTGGATATTGAGGTTGATATTTTCACGGAAGTCGTCTGATTCGTTTTCCGCTTCCGTTATCAACAGCAGTGCTGCACCTTGTTCACGACGGGAGGTGTCAGGTGTCCATCCTTCCGGGTAGCTGATCTCAAAAGCTTCATCTGAAAAGTTATGCCATTTCTCATGGATCGCGGAGATGTTCGATACGGTCATCGTGATGCCGACAATTAGCACCAATAAAGCAAGAAGATATGTCGTTTTTTTCATAAGTATTTACCAGTCTCCGGCATATTTCAGGTCTTCTCCTGTTTTTTCCTGAAGGTACGCATGCTGCAATGCATTTAACTGGCGGATATGATGCATGTCGTGTGCCAGCCAGTTGACGAGAAACATTTTGGCGGTTAAAGGTCCGGCTTTCGGATGCTGGTAAGTGCTGTTCCAGTTCGGATTTTCCAATGATTGTAACCAGCGTACAGTTTGAAACCGTTCCGTTAAAAACTCTTCCAGTTTCTTTTCGTACGATTGTTCAAGGTACTTACGTTCGGTCATCCAGGCTACAGGATTGGTGGATGGAAGTGGAGCTGTTGGGTTGGTGAGGACATGATGGAGTCGGACACGGAAATCGTCTTTTTCTTCGTCTACCAAATGACAGAGAATTTCAAGTACACACCATTTGCCGGGAGCAGGACGATACAGCAAATCGGCTTTCAGCGAAGCGGTGAAAAGGGCATCAAAAACAAGCCGGTTGAGGGCCAGTTGTTCGATGATGTTTTCGGGATGGAAAGTCCGGTCCATATAGCGAATGTTTGAACCGTAAATGTATCCATTCAGGACTGCAGGTCAATATGAAATAAAGTTTAAGGATGACAGGTTATGAACAATCTTACATCAATAAAAAAGCCCCGATTGAAACCGGGGCTTTTTTATTATTCAGGACTATTGGCTTAGTACATGCCATCCATTCCGCCGCCCGGCATTGCAGGAGCAGCTGGTTTGTCTTCCTTGATTTCGCTCAATACGCACTCAGTAGTGAGTAACATTCCGGCGATAGAAGCAGCGTTCTCAAGCGCTACGCGAGTAACTTTGGTTGGATCGATAACACCTGCTTTGAGCATATTTTCATATACATCAGTGCGGGCATTGTAACCGAAGTCATCCTTTCCTTCTTTCACTTTCTGCACAACGATTGAACCTTCGATACCTGCGTTTTCAACGATCTGGCGCAATGGCTCTTCCAAAGCACGTTTGATGATGAGTACACCGGTTGATTCGTCGTCGTTAGCACCTTTGAGTTTCTCGATGCTGCTGATAGCGCGGATATACGCTACACCACCACCAGGTACGATACCTTCTTCAACGGCAGCACGGGTTGCGTGTAATGCATCGTCAACGCGATCTTTCTTTTCTTTCATTTCCACTTCAGTGGCAGCACCAACATAAAGTACAGCAACACCACCGGCCAATTTCGCCAGACGCTCTTGCAGTTTTTCTTTATCGTAGTCGCTGGTAGAAGATTCGATCTGCGCTTTAATCTGATTAACGCGTGCAGTGATATCTTCTTTTGCACCTGCACCATTCACGATGGTAGTATTGTCTTTGTCGATAGAGATCTTCTCTGCTTTTCCGAGGTAAGTAATATCGGCAGCATCGAGTTTGAATCCACGCTCTTCGCTGATCACGGTACCACCGGTCAGGATAGCGATATCTTCCATCATTGCTTTGCGACGGTCACCGAATCCTGGTGCTTTCACAGCTGCAATTTTGAGGGAACCACGGAGTTTGTTTACAACGAGGGTTGCCAATGCTTCACCATCTACATCTTCTGCGATGATCAACAAAGGACGACCTGTCTGAACTACTTTCTCAAGAACAGGCAACAATTCTTTCATGTTGCTGATCTTTTTGTCGTAGATCAGGATGTATGGACTTTCGAGAACCGCTTCCATTTTATCGGCATTGGTTACGAAGTATGGACTGATATATCCACGGTCGAATTGCATACCTTCTACAACTGTTACAGTTGTTTCAGTTCCTTTTGCTTCTTCAACTGTGATCACACCTTCTTTCTTTACTTTCTGCATTGCTTCTGCAATCAGTTTGCCGATTTCGTGATCGTTGTTAGCAGAGATGGTAGCTACCTGCTCAATCTTCTGATTGTCGTCGCCTACACTCTTGCTCATTTTTTTGAGGCTCTCAACAACAGCAATAACCGCTTTGTCGATACCACGCTTCAGGTCCATTGGGTTGGCACCTGCGGCTACGTTCTTTAAACCAGCAGTGATGATTGCTTGTGCCAAAACGGTAGCAGTAGTAGTTCCGTCGCCGGCTACATCAGCAGTTTTGGAAGCAACTTCCTTCACCATCTGAGCACCCATGTTTTCAACCGGGTTCTTCAGTTCAATTTCTTTTGCAACACTAACACCATCCTTGGTGATGCTTGGTGCGCCGTATTTTTTATCAATGATAACATTACGGCCTTTAGGACCGAGGGTCACTTTCACTGCATTCGCTAAAGCGTCTACTCCGCGCTTCAGGGCGTCGCGTGCTTCGAGGTTGAAAGAGATTTCTTTTGCCATGGTTTCTTATATGATTTTGTTGTTTTAAATGATTGGAAATACGATGTATCAGATTACTGCGAAGATGTCAGATTCACGCATGATGAGGAATTCTTTTCCTTCGATGCTGATCTCAGTTCCGGCGTATTTTCCGTACAAAACGGTATCGCCCACTTTTACTGTGAGTGGCTCATCTTTTTTACCGTCACCTACTGCAACTACTTTCCCTTTTTGAGGCTTTTCCTTGGCAGTGTCAGGGATAATGATTCCGCTCGCGGTCTTTTCTTCTGCCGGTGATACTTCTACAATCACACGGTCAGCTAATGGTTTGATACTAACGTTACTCATGGTGTTTGATTTTATTTTGGTTTTTTATAGATATATGAATCCCGGGAACAATTTCCCGCATGCCCGATTACAGGGATCATGCCAAGGCCCTTATCAATAAAAAATGCTGTCAAAATTTCCCTTTTGGGTGATATTTTGACAGCATTTACTGACAAGCTTAGGGACAAGCTGTCAGGGATATTTTATTGTGCCGGAGCAGGTGCCGGTTGTCCTGCAGGCTGTGCGCCCGGTTGAGCAGGAGCAGGAGCCGTTGGAGCCGGAGCTGAAGGCGCATTTTGAATTTGCTCTTCAATAACAGATGTTCCTCCGGTAGCAGTTGTATTTTTTGGTAATACAAAGTTGCCTACCATAGCTAAAACCAACATTCCGATTGCAAAACCCCAGGTGAGTTTTTCAAGGAAGTCAGTGGTTTTACGTACACCCATGATCTGGTTGGAAGCTGCAAACCCACTGGTGAGTCCGCCGCCTTTTGAGTTTTGTACGAGAATAACAGCACCCAACAGGAAGCTGACAATAATTAAGAGTATTACGATGAGTGTGAACATATCAAGTTCAGGAATTAGATTTTTTCTTCAGTTCGTCAATAAGGGCTGCAAAGTAACGGCTTTTTTCGGGGAATTTCAAGCTTAATTTTTCATAGAAGTGAATTGCCTTCTGAAAGTTCCCTTGCTGGGCGTAAATGTTTGCTAATGTTTCTGTTATGAGATCTTCCGGCTCAACAACACTCTTCTTGGCCATGTTGGCAGGGCTGTAGAAGGTGCTTTTCGATGGGGTGATGCGGGGCTCTTCGCGTATAAATTTGTCGATGAGGTCGCGGCTTGGCACCTTGGGTCGGGGCGGATCGGTGTCTACCAGCGATGGATCCGGAATAGGACGACGCTGGGGGATGAATTCAGTGTTGGCATCACTGATCAGGTGCTCCTGGTTTAATGTTTGTTCTGCCGGTGCAGATGGTGTAGGAGCAGCAGGAATTTCGTGATGGATGACCGGTGCAGCTGTTGGTGCCGGTGCTTCCGGTTCGCGTCGGACAGCAGCAATTGCGGGCGCAGTTTCCTTGTTGCCGGGTTTCACATAAACAATTCGTCCGGTGGAAATCGGTTTGATGGAAGCGGCTGGCTTTGGTTCTTCAACAACGGGTGGCTGATTGATCGGTGCCGTGGCTTCGGGTGCCGGTATTTCTTCGGGTATCGGTGGATGTTGTTCCGATATGTTTGTTGCGATAATTGGCGTCGGCTCAGTGGTATTTTCAGTTTCCGCTGAAGGATGGTCTTCCACCGGATTCTCTGCGGGAACAGTTTCAGCCGATGGTTTATTTATGCGCAGCCAGTCGGTGAATGAATGACTTTCCTTTTTATGTTCAGTAAATGAAACCGGAATTTCTACTTCTGCAGGAATGGCTTCTACAGGCTGAATGGATGGTGTTTCCGGTGCCGGTTCCGACTGTATTTCTTCCAGCAGCTGGTCGTCGAAGTATTCCGAATTGCGGAGACGTGTTTCTACCAGACTTTCCTTGATCAAAGTGTCCAGTGGATCAGGTTCGGCCGGAGCCACCTCAGCTTCAGGTTTTACTTCTTCCTGCGCTTCAACAACCGTTTCTTCCGGAATTTCCATTCCCGGTAATTCTGCCGGTATCTGAATAACTACCGATTCTTCGGGAGTAGATGCAGGAGCAATCGTCTCTTCCTGAAAAGAAGCGGTTGTATTTTCCTGTTCAATGGCAGTTGTATCCACTGCAGGTTCATCTTGTTCTTCTACTGCGAGAGGCTCTTCTTCCACCGTTTCTTCATACGCAGGAACTGAAACGGTATAAGCCGCCGACTCACTTTCATCTTTCCAGAGGTTCAACTCTTTCAACCGCTGCATAACAATATCCTGCGGTGAAAGCAATTCTTCCTCTGCGGAAACGGATGAACTTGTATCGGGCAGATCTTCCTCTTTCACCGACTCGAAAATCACCGGTGACTCTGCAATAGCATCATGCGGATCGGGCAGGAGGTATGCCGGTTCTTCGGCAATCAATTCTGCAGATGCCGTTTCAATATCTTGGTTTTCGGATATGCCTAACGGTGAGGAATAGCCGTTATTTTCTGATTCGCTGTCTGCCATAACCGGAACAGGGTGAATTAACCGGAAAAGCCTTGTTCGGTCGGGCGAATAAGCCGCAGTAATTTTCAATTGCTGAGGATAGTGGATACTGTCCTGGTCAGCTAACTGCCGCAAGTATAAATAGCGCAACGGCTGGCAATAGGGAAACTGATTCACCAGCGACGAAACAGATTCCGACGAAAGGGAAGCAGCATTTTCAGGATGCCTGACAAGATCAAGGAATTGTTCTCTGGTCATTACCAATTGCTCACAGATTTGTTAAAGATATCGTCAATCAGCTGACGGTTTATTTCATCGATGAGGCTCAGCTCTACTTCAGTGAGACTCTTTTTACTATCGTAATCGGCGTAGCGGGTAAAAGTACTCTCAAAATTCTGTTTTGCATCTTTTGTATTCGTAAATTTTACGTTTACGCTGATCGTGAGGCGGTTCAGTGCTGCTGTTTCGGTACCCTGAATCGCTACGGGAGATGTCCGGTAATCGCTGATATATCCTTCAAATTGAATATCTCCATCCGCATCTACCTGACGCAGATTCGCCAGTGAAATGAATCGCTCTTTTAATTTTTCAGTGAAGGCCTGACTCAGGGTAGGCTGCACCAACGAAGCACGATTGGTAAAATACTGGACAGAGAAGCTCTTTACCTCCGGCGAAATCGACGCACCTGTAAAGGAATACACGCCGCATCCATTCAGGAAGAGGGTAGCAGCAACAAGGAGCAAGAGGAGGATTTTCTTCATTCCTTGATCTGGTATTCGTTGATTTTACGGTACAAGGTTCGCTCAGAGATGCCCAGTTCGCGAGCGGCTTCCTTGCGTTTACCTTTGTGTTTCTGGATAGCTTTGCGGATCATCTCTTTTTCTTTTTCCGAGAGTGATAAAGGTTCATCTACCATTTCTTCGTGCGCATCAATCTTGAGCGGCTGTGCTGAAATGGTTACGCCCGGCTCTGTTTCGATGATTTCCTGATCACGGTGCTGGAAGATTTCGTTCTCGTAAATCGGCGTATCCTGTATATTCATAGTGCCTCCATTCATCATGGTAGCCACTACTTTTTTCAATTCGGTGAGGTCTTTCTTCATGTCGAAGAGAACCTTGTATAGAAGTTCCCTTTCGCTGAATTCACCTCCGTTTTTTGCTTCGTCACGTAATATCATCGGTAAACTTTTTCCTGTTTCGCCCGGTAGATATTTCATTAACGTATCAGCAGAGATTTCCTTGTTTTGCTCGAGAATAGAAAGTTGTTCTGTAACATTCTTTAATTGACGCACATTGCCCGGCCAGCGGTATTCTACCAGCAATCGTTGTGCTTCCGGATGGAGATGAACCACGGGCATTTTATACCTGTCGGCAAAATCTGCTGCAAATTTCCGGAAGAGCAGGAAAACATCTTCCTTTCGTTCACGCAATGGTGGAACCTGTATCGGGACAGTATTCAGTCGGTAATAAAGATCTTCCCGGAATTTGCCACGTTCAATGGCATCTTGAATATTCACATTGGTGGCGGCAACAACACGTACGTTTGTCTTCTGCATTTTTGAAGAACCCACACGAATGAATTCTCCTGTTTCCAGGACACGTAAAAGTCGCGCCTGTGTCATCAAGGGTAATTCGGCTACTTCATCGAGGAAAATAGTGCCTCCATTTACGACTTCAAAATATCCTTTCCTCGCCTCATGTGCTCCCGTAAACGATCCTTTTTCATGGCCGAATAATTCGGAGTCGATGGTGCCTTCGGGAATCGCACCGCAGTTAACGGAGATATTCGGACCATGCTTTCGACTGCTGAGAAAATGTACAATTTGCGGGAAGATTTCTTTTCCTGTACCACTCTCTCCGGTAATTAAAACAGAGAGATCGGTGGGAGCTACCTGACGGGCAATATCTATCGCATGATCTAACAGCGGCGAGTTACCGATAATTCCGAATCTGTTTTTTAATTCCTGGATGGTCATTGCCTGAAAAAGCTAGAGTGCTTTAGAGTATTTACGATTAGTTTATTCAACTACTGTTCCAATAAGAGTGGCTGTAGTGCAGCGGTCGGCGAATACATTTACATAATCGCCGGGTTTATGATTGCCTTTCGGAAACACCACCACTGAGTTTTGCGGGTTTCGGCCTTGTAACATCTCGGTGGATTTTTTGGAGAAACCTTCTACCAACACCCGATGCACTTTACCGATTCCTTTTTTAGTGTTCTCTGCAGAGAGTTGTTGCTGGAGGTCTACGATTTCCTGTAAACGACGGCTTTTCACCTCTTCGGGAATATCATCCGGAAACTGTTTCGATGCAGCAGTACCCGGACGCTCCGAATATTTGAACATATAAGCGAAACTGTATTTCGATTCCATCATCAACGACATGGTATCACGATGTTCCTCTTCTGTTTCACTGCAGAATCCGGTAATAATATCAGTACTGATTGCACATTCCGGAAGGATTCTGCGAATAGCGGCGATGCGTTCCTGATATTGTTCACGGGTATATCCGCGGTTCATCTTCTCCAATATACGGGAGTTCCCTGATTGCACCGGCAGATGGATATACTGACAAAGATTTTCATATTTCGCCATAACATGCATCACGGCATCGGTCATATCGCGCGGATTACTGGTGGAGAAACGCACACGAAGGTCAGGATGCACCTTCGCCACCATCTCCATGAGATCAGCAAACGTGGTAAATCGTTGTTGTTCTTCTTGCGGTAACGCATGATGCAAGGCCGCGTTCACAACTTCCGGTTCCAGTTCTTTTTTCTGTCCGCCGCCCCACCAAAGGTAGGAATCGACGTTCTGGCCAAGTAAAGTCACTTCACGGTATCCTTCTGCGAAGAGTGATTTGGCCTCTTCAATAATACTTTGCGGATCGCGGCTGCGTTCACGGCCACGGGTAAATGGTACCACGCAGAACGCACACATATTATCACAACCGCGCATAATCGAGATGAACGCATTCACGCCATTGGAGCCTAAACGCACCGGACTAATATCCGCGTATGTTTCCTCTCTCGATAAGAGCACATTTACGGCTTTTTGTCCGCCTTCCACCCGTTCAATCAGATTGGGAAGATCGCGGTAGGAGTCAGGACCGGCAACAATATCCACCAGACGTTCCTCCTCCAGAAACTTCGACTTCAACCGCTCCGCCATACAACCCAGCACACCCACGATCAAGCCCGGATTTTGCTTCTTCAGCTTTTTAAAATCCTGCAAACGGGTGCGTACCCGCTGCTCGGCGTTATCGCGGATCGAACAGGTATTAATAAAGATGACATCTGCCTGAGCCAATTCGCGGGTAGTTTCAAACCCGGTACCGGTCAGAATTGACGCAACGATCTCACTATCAGCGAAATTCATAGCGCAGCCATAACTTTCCAGAAACAGTTTTTTTCCGTTCACCACCACGCCTGGGTCGAGCATAATTGCTTCACCCTGACGCTGTTCGTCGATTACTTTATTTCCGTGCTCTAACATGATATACTAAAGAGGAGCAAAGATATAAAAAACACGGGTGACTGACAAGATGTCAGAGGGTGATTGATTGCCCCGAGGGATTCCGGTTCGGAATCCTCGGGGCGGGATAGGGGCTTGATAGGGATGATTTCCCGAGG
>JBIIRF010000343.1:0-3078 GCA_044341715.1 Bacteroidia bacterium
TCTCCCCTTCATCAACGGACGCAAACAATTCAAACTGCTCAACAAACTCAACACATTTAATTTCGAGTTGCCTGTCATCAACAGCACACCACATAAAATTCTCGAAGATCGTTTTCAGTTCCTCCGGGAGATGAAATCGCATAACAGAAGGAATTTGCCTAATTTTATGACAATGACCACCTCCATCACCTCCAAGCTCATCTGACGCCATGCGATTAAGAAACCTTGGAGCCATCATTGAAGAAACCATCCGGTATGCGTATCTCGAAAAGTATTTTTCCGGACGCAAACAGGGCGGCACTTTATTGGATCTGGGGTGTGGACCACGACCTTACCAATCGCTCTATCGGTCCGCCTATACGAAAACCATCGGCGCAGAACATCCGGATGCACCTTTTCCAAAAACGGACATCGACCTGTATTGCCTCGCTGATAATATTCCGTTGGAAGATAATTCCATCGACACCGTACTCTCCACCGAAGTCATGCACGACATGGCTGAACCATCCGACATGTTATCGGAAGTACATCGCATATTGAAACCCGGCGGCGAGATAGTTCTTACCACTCCATTTGTTGTACCGATTGTAGATGGCATTTACGATCACTACCGTTACACCGAACAGGGACTTCAATATCTCCTGAAAAAATCAGGATTTACCAATATCACCATTCAACCGGTAGGCGATGTATTTGCTTCGGCCATCACCTTAATGGTAAAACCGACACTGAAGTTCTGGAACATCCTCGCCAAGTCGACAGGAATAAAGGCCATCTACAGCGCATGGAATCCGCTTCTGTTTATAACGGTTGTATTGCCACAAGCATTTTACCTCTGGACAAAAAATCTGCCGATACTAAGTTCTCTCTACAAAAAGTTTAACTACGGCTGCATTGGTTACATCACCATCGCCCAAAAACCGGATAACGCAGGATGATCAAAGTACTGCATATCATCTGGTCGACCAATATGGGCGGAATCGAGCGACTTGTGCTAAACTTATGGAAAGCACAATTGCAAAATCCACTACTGCAACCTGCGCTCTATGCCGGACAATCCAACGGAACACTCTGGAAAGAATTTCAGCAAACAGGAACCACCTACTCCGGGCCATTCAGTAGCGGACATGATTTACAGCCGAGAAAAATAAACGAAGTCGCACATCTCTTCAAACAATTTGATGTTTTACACTTCCATAGTTTTCATCCGGCAACTGCCTACGCAGCTGTTCGAAGCGGAAAAAAAATCATCTACACCGAACATGGTAATTTTGGATTCGGAAGAAAGTTAACACTCACAGATAAAATCAACCGGAGTTTACTTGGTAAATTTCTACGCAACTATGTAAACTTTATCACTTACAACTCGGGCTTCAGCAAAACCACCGCAGAAGCCAGGTACCATACAGCAACGAAAACAAATGCAGTTGTCTACAACGGCATAACAATCGCAGCGAATCAACAGACAAGTATCGATAGCGATATTGCAAGCTTCATCGAAGGACATACTGCACTTGCCTGCATTGCACGACTCACCGATGTAAAACGCATTGACCGGCTCATAGAAGCCATACAGCACTGCGAGAAAAAATCAAGAATACGACTTGTATTATTCGGCACCGGTCCACTCGAAAACGCATTAAAATCAGCAGTAGAAAAAGCAGGACTAAATTCCTCTATAATGTTCGCCGGACATCGAAACGACATTCAGCGATACTATCCTGCATTTGATGCATTCATACTTCCATCTGCCAACGAAGCATTTGGACTCGTCGTTATGGAAGCATATGCTGCCGGACGCACAACGTTAGTATTCAAAGATGGCGGAGGAGCAGCGGAACTTGTCAGCCAATGCGAAGCGGATATGATAGCAGGCAATCCAACGCACCTCGCACTGCTCATCGACCAGCTCATCGACAGCACTCAACTCAACAACAGTAACAGCGAAGAACATCGAAAACAGTTTGCCGCAAAATTCAGCATAAGCAATCTGCAAGAACAACTCTTCAACATATATCAGCAAGTATAAACCATGTGTGGCATAAACGGCATATTTGATTTCAGCAGCGGAAGGAAATTTCCACTCGCTCCTGCCGTGCAGCGCATGAACGACACCATCGCCTATCGCGGACCCGACGACCAGGGTATCTGGGAACACGCATCTGGCAATCTCACACTCGGACATCGCCGACTCAGCATCATTGATTTAAGTCCATCCGGACACCAACCCATGCTTTTGGAAAACGGAGATGCGATCGTGTTCAACGGAGAGATATACAACTACAACGAACTCAAACAATCCATCAGCGGCGAATCGTTTAAATCTACCAGCGATACGGAAGTACTATTGCATCTCCTCGCAAAAAAAGGAATAGAAGCACTACAGCATGCAAACGGAATGTTCGCTTTCGCATACTGGAATGAAAGCAAACAGACTCTGCTACTCGCCCGAGACAGAGCCGGAAAAAAACCACTCTACTACACCATCTCCAACGACGCCTTCGTGTTCTCCTCTGAATTGAAGGCTATACTTACTATCCCGGGATTTCAGAAAGCACTCAACGAAGAACAACTCTATCATTTCCTCACCTTTAATCAGGTAAGCGCACCCGACACATTATTCCGAAACGTACATAAGCTATCACCCGGCGAATGGTTAGAAATTGATCGTCACGGAAAAATCACCACCGGAGAATTCTGGGAAATAGGATACCAGGACCTCCGCAACCGCAGCGAAAAAGAACTTGAAGAACTGCTGATTGAAGGACTGGAAAAAGCTGTTGGTCTGAGAATGATTGCCGACGTCCCTGTTGGCGCATTCCTCAGCGGCGGCGTTGACAGCAGTGCAGTTGTAGCGATGATGAGCAAACGCACAACGCATCCGGTAAAAACATTTACCATTGGATTCGAGGGACAACCCGACTTCAACGAACTCGAGTATGCACGCAACATCTCACGGCAATTCGGCACTGACCATTACGAGAAAATTGTACAACCGAATGATCTGCTAAGACTCATTGACAACATCGCCGACATTTTTGATGATCCGATCGGAGATGCCACTGCGATACCTATTTA
>JBIIRF010000342.1:0-3078 GCA_044341715.1 Bacteroidia bacterium
CTTTCATCTTCGCGAAGAGATCAGTAAGCACTCCTTTCTTTCCTAAAAAGCGCAGACGATACGTCTCCAGCTCTTCTTTATTGGCAGGAGTGAACGCTTTTGCTTCGGCAATTAAACTATTGATCTGATCGCTGACCGACATAATGGAACTATCTCTGAATTCTTTTTTCTACTATTAATATACGTAAACCAGTTTCACTTTCATGCGCACATCCTGCTTCGGACGATCGCCGGGCATAGTTTCAACTGCTGCGATTTTGTCGATGACATCCATGCCTTCAACAATCTCTCCGAAAACGGTATAATTTTTATCCAGCCAGGGAGTACCACCAACTGTTGTATATGCTTGTTTCTGCGCATCTGTCATCTTGAATCCCATGCGCTGTTCTGCCATGCCGATTTCCTGCTCCGTCAACTTTTTACCTTGCACAATGTAAAACTGGCAACCGCTGGAAGCTTTCTGTGGATTTCCATCGCGGGCCGCCGCCAAAACTCCTTTCTTATGGTAGAGTGTGTCCACCAGTTCGGCAGGAACTTTATAACCTACATCGCCGGAGCCCAACATCTGACCAGGCGCCGCATTTTTCGACTGAGGGTCACCACCCTGAATCATGAAGTCCTTGATTACACGATGAAAAAGCAGGCTATCGTAAAACCCTTCGCCCGCCAGTTTCAGGAAGTTAGCGCGATGTAAGGGGGTCTCGGTATAGAGTTTAAATTTCATCGTTCCGAAATCGGTACTGATCTCCACAAGGGTGTCTTTTGGGGTGTTTTCCATGTTTTTCTTCTTCTTTTGAGCGTAGGAACCCTGACCCATCAGGGCAATCAGGGCGAGGCAAAGGAGGATGCCTTTTTTCATGTTGTTGTTATTTAATTACTTTTGGGCTGTAACATTCCCGGAAGATTATTCCGGAATTTGTTGCAAGTTTAGCTAAATTTGAACAATCATTGACCATTCATCGTATAAAGGGTATCTTGAAAAACATGAACCGCTATCTTCTCCTCCTGACTCTGGCATTTGTCGGACTCCTTACTGTGTCTTCCTGCAAGAAAACTGAACCATGCGAAGCCATTATTTCTGTGGTAGATACGCTTGGCCGACCTGTTGCCGCAGCCAAAGTGGTACTGCGTCAGGATAGCGTGGTGAACCCTGAAACCGGTGTTCGTGCCGATATCTTCGACGAAGAATTTACAACCAGCGATGGCGAGGCGATCTTCAAGTTTTCATGGGAAGCCGTTTTGAACGTAGAGGTTACTTATCTGACAACAACAGCCAAGGATTATATCCGCCTGGAACAAAGCGAAACTGTCCGTAAAACGGTGGTTTTGAAATAGTAATACTATAAAAATACATTAGCCCCTGACTGACTTGGGATTCGTTTCCCGGCCATGTCAGGGGCTTTTTTTTCACCAATTACCGGAGAGCCCTGTTCATTTCAGTCGGTTTTTACTCTCTAAACCGCTTCCCGAAGGTCGTTTTCTTGACTACTTTTGCCCTAAATCAATGATATTATGACCTTCAAAACAGTTGATAATTACAATTTCGCCGGAAAACGTGCCCTGATTCGTGTTGATTTCAACGTCCCACTGAACAGCGATTTTCAAGTGACTGATCCAACCCGTATCAAGGCCGCAATACCAACTATTCAAAAAATCCTCGGAGATGGCGGAAGTGTTATACTGATGTCACATCTCGGGCGACCCAAGGAAGGTCCAGCCGAGAAATATTCCCTCAAACATACCATCAGTACACTCAGCGGACTCCTGGATTGTCCGGTAAAATTTGCAGATGATTGCATGGGCGCATCTGCTGCAGAACTATCGGCCGGACTTCAACCCGGAGATGTGCTTTTATTAGAAAATCTTCGATTCTATAAAGAGGAAGAGAAAGGCGACGTAGATTTTGCAAAGAAGTTAGCGACATATGGAGATGTATATGTGAATGATGCTTTCGGAACAGCACATCGCGCGCATGCCAGCACAGCGGTGATAGCACAATTCTTTAAAAACAATTGTATGTTCGGTTATGTAATGGCCGGCGAATTAGAGAATGCTGAAAAGGTATTATCCAAAGCAGAGAAACCATTTACTGCCATCATGGGTGGAGCAAAGGTGAGTGATAAAATTCTCATCATTGAACGACTCATGGAAAAAGTAGATCATCTCATCATCGGTGGAGGAATGGCTTATACATTTATCAAAGCACTCGGAGGTGAAATCGGAAATTCACTCTGCGAAGCTGATAAACTCGACCTCGCACTCGACATTTTGAACAAAGCAGAATCACGTGGAGTAAAGATTCATCTTCCGGTGGATTCGGTGAATGGCGATAAGTTTGATAAAGATGCTGCGACTAACGTTACGGATATCCGAAATATTGAAGCAGGCTGGCTCGGCTTAGATATCGGTCCCAAATCAGCAGCAGCATTCGCAGAAATTATCAAAGGCAGCAAAACGATTCTCTGGAATGGTCCGATGGGTGTATTCGAAATGCCCAAATTTGAATCAGGAACCAAAACAGTAGCAGAGGCGATAGTAGCAGCAACAGCAGGAGGCGCATTCTCGCTGATTGGAGGAGGTGATTCTGCTGCAGCTGTTAATCAGTTCCACATGGCGGATAAAGTATCTTACGTCAGTACCGGCGGCGGTGCATTGCTCGAGTACATTGAAGGAAAAGAATTGCCCGGCGTAAAGATGGTAATCGAAGCCAACGCCGACTAATGAACTACCTTGATTTCATCATCGCAGTCCCCCTGATCTGGGGTGCATGGAAAGGCTTTCAGAGAGGCATCATTTTCGAAATCGCTATGATTATCGGAATCGTTCTGGGCCTTTACCTTGCGTTCAAAGTCAGTAGTTTATTCGAAGGACTCGTAAGCAAAATAGTAGATGCACAAGGAAGTACCTTGCATATGATCTCCTTCTTCGTCGTTTTTATTTGTGTAGTGCTTATCATGATCCTCTTTGCAAAATTCCTGGAAGGCATCCTCAAGATCGGCAGCCTGAATACATTTAATAAAATAGCCGGCGCCTGTTTTGGTATGTTGAAATTTGCTCTGGTAGTGAGTGTGGTATTGT
>JBIIRF010000049.1:0-10217 GCA_044341715.1 Bacteroidia bacterium
CGAGACGTTTCCACTCCAATAAATCGGAGGACCGTTCAACGAAGAAATAATCATTATTTGATTCAGAGACGGTAGTCCATCTTACTTCCACTCTATCCCCATTCAGTACAGCATCCACCGACGTAAATTCAACGGGCAGCGGTGTAGCCAGAAATACTTCCAGGCTTAAAATAGTAGCACAACCACCAGGATTAACCAATGTAACAGAATACAAACCGGCGGTGTCAACATATACTACACTATCCGTCTCACCATTAAACCACAAAATTGAAGTCCCGGGAGCGGAAATAACATTCAATTCAAGGGAATCACCTGCAACAAGATTTATACTGCCAACCGGGTCAATTACAGGTTCAGCAGGTGTATTCTTGATCTTAAAACTACAATTATCACCATTTAACAGAGCGCTATAGACCGGAAAATCGGTCATATCAATATACTCCGGTCCAATATTAAACTGAACTGAAAAAAGATGAATACCAGTGTCAAATTCAACTATACTGAAACTGGTAAAACGCAACGTACTATCCGCAACATTAAAATTGGCTGAATAAAAAAGATTACTATTAGAAGATAAAATCGAGTTATACTCAATTTCCGGTTGATTAAGTTTAAGAGCAAAATCAATTGAGTAAACCTCGTCGTCGGAATAAATAGAAACAGGGACCGACATAACTGCGCCATTACACGTTGCATCAGCCAGATTAAAAAAGACAGTATCCAGCGAATCAATATTTAAAGCTTCAACAGGTAATTCTAAAGAATAAAAATCAGCAGAATTTTCAACACCTCTTAATACATCCGCCTTCCCAATGGCATTGCACACCAGCAAATGAAAGCCGAAAATCAATAAAAGTATTTTGTCAGTGAGTTTCATACAAGGTGGCGCTAAACTTAGAGGGCGCGGTGAAAGTACCAACATGAAATATTGCCAATGTTACGGGTAAATTAATCTTATATAAAAAAAGCCCCGGCGAAAGGCCGGGGCTCACAAAACATTATAACGAGATTATTTCTTTACAACAATCTTCTTCATTGAAGAGAAGTTACCGTTGAAAGTTTTAACCATGTAAACACCATCAGCCAAAGTAGAGATATTGATTTCATACTTCTGGAATGCATTTACATTCATTTGTGGCATTAACATACGTCCTTCGAGATCGAGGATCTGAACAGTTGCATCTTCTACAGAAACAACATTCAGGATACCACGAGCAGGGTTAGGATAAACGTTAACATCAGCAGCAGCAGCAACACCAGTAGCAGAGATACCAGCTTTCTCACCATTCAGGTAACCTTCAGATAAAGTGATATCAGAAGCATTGAATGATCCGTTGTTCACACTGAAACGAACTGTAGCAACAGTCTGACCGTTTTCAAGAGTTTCAAGGCTGCTTGAAGTCAAACGGAGAGTGTTGTCAGCAGCTACGTTAGCAAGAACTTCAACACTGCTGTTTGAAGAAGAAACAGAGTGATAAGTAAGATTGCTGTTATTCATAACAACTGCGAAGTCAACAGCGTTGATAGCTTCAGTTGCAGTGAAAGTAACAGGAACATCAACATAGTTACCGTTTACTTTAGCAGCAGCGAAGTCAAGAACTACCTGATCAGCAGCAGAACGGAATGCACCGTTGTTAGCTACAGTAGCATAGTTACCGTTAACGTCTCCAAGAAGGATACCAGTATAGATTTCCTGATCAAGAACGATACAAGTACCTTGAGTATCTGAAGGAACTTCCAGACAGAAAGGAACTACAGGAACATCAAACTTAGAGTAACCGATACCATCATTTGCAGGATAAGTAGTTGAAATCAGGTAAGAGTTATCTGAATTCAAACGTGAATTATCAACGAAAGTCCAGTCACGTGAAGGTAAACGGTTGTTCAGAACAGCACCACCTGCAGTGTAGTTCCAAGCCTGACGGAATTCAGGAAGGATCAATACAGTACGCTGGTTGATCTGTGATAAGTCACCTGCAGAGATAACACCATCCAGGTTTACATCCATCGCAAGAACCTGATAGATTGAAGGAAGGAAGGTAGCATCGTTAATCAATACACGACGGGTAAGGAATGCATCAAAACCATTGATAACAGGCTGTACGCTTGTTGTCGCAGCGATATCATGCTGAAGGTTGATATAAGAACCGTTGTTAGTATTGTAAGTGAAGTTACCAAACAAGTCAGGCTGAACAGCAGTACCCAATGCCAATGAAGCAGTATCACAAGTAGCATTAGAGCTACCATAGATATTAGTGATCAGATAATCATTAGGATTAGCTGCATCATACTTAATTGGGAGGTTGTTTGCCCAGAAACGAAGTTCGCTGCTGAACAAGCTATCCTGATAAGTAACATAATCTCCAGGAGTAACTACTTTCGGATTAACACCATTGATGTAAGACTCTTGCAATGTAGGAATAGTAAACACAGCAGTATCTTCAGAACCGAAACCAGCAACTTTAGTGAAACCAACACACATTAATTCACCAGAACCATTGAATTCAGCATTCGCAGGAGCAGTACCGTTGAAGAACACAGAGATCAACATTTGACCAAGAGCTGTATCAACAGAAGAAGCAACAGAGGTATAGTTAGCATTGATCAGATCAAATGCAACTGTGATGATTCCATTAGGAATAACTTTGGTTTTATCATAGTTCAATACAACATCATAACCGATAACATCATTCACAGGCTGCAATGCGTTAATTGGCAAGCAGAAAGTATTTTCCTGACACTCATTTACAGAAGAAATGATAGCATAAGCAGCAGAAGAATCAAATACAGTGATGTTAACAGGAGCAGAAGTAGTTTGAGCACCGATGTTATCAGTAGCACGTGCAGTCAGAACGATAGCACCTTCAGTTGCAGTCCAGTTGATAGAATAAGGAGCAGTAGCATCAGCACCAATGAATAAACCGTTAGCGAAGAAAACAACGCTGTCAACAGCACCATCATCAGTAGCATTAGCAGATACAGTGATAGACTGACCTTCTACAGCAGTTGATCCATTTGAAGGAGCAGTAATTGATACAGAAGGAGCAACAACAACACCTACAGTGATATTAACAGGTGCTGAAGTAGTCTGACCACCATTGTTATCAGTAGCACGAGCTCTGATAACATGAGCACCTGCAACTGCAGTCCAGCTGAAAGAATAAGGAGCCACTGTTTGAGGAGTACCAACAGGAGAACCGTCTACCAACCACTGAACAGAAGCAACTGAACCATCAGGATCGCTTGCAGATGCAGTGAAGTTTACAGAGTTACCTACCAGGAAAGTTCCACCGTTCGAAGGAGTAAGTACACTTACAGAAGGCAACAGGTTTGGCTGATTCAATGTGCCAGCAAGAGCTGGGAAAAGAATCTCAGCACCTGTAGCAGCTGAAGGAACATACTGCTGTACAGCGAAAGTAGTATTGTTACGAATCTGGATATTCAGATTGTAAGTGAACACACCATCAGAAGTGAACTGACCGATTAATACACGGTTAGTACCAGTTGGGAAAGCACCAACCTGCTCACCAAGTACTCCCCATGAAGTGTTGGTAGAGTTGTAAGTACCACCAACAACAGAACCATCAGTGAAGATGTTTACCGGAGCAGCAGCAGCATCACCTAACAATGTAAGAGCAAGCAAAGCAGGTGAACCACCTACGTTGTAGATACCATCAAATGAAGTTAATGCAGGAGCAGCAGAAGGATCATTGTTCGCAAGAACAGTAGCAGCACCAGCGATGTAGTTATTACCACCACCTGTTGGAACTGCAGCTGAATTATCTTCAGACTTTAAAACACCGAAACGACCAGGAGCAACAGCACCACATGCAAGATATGAATCAAGCAAAGTAGTACCTGATCCAAGGATACCTGTTCCATTGCTGGAGAAGTTACCTCCGGTAGTATTACCGTTTGGATGGTTAAAGAAAGAAGTAGAAGTAGTTAATGAGAGCGGGTGACTTGGGATACCGTATACTGACTGAACACCCCAACCTGGGAGCAGATCAGCATAAATACGCCAGGTTACAGATCCTACAGGAAGTGTACCTGTAGTATATCCAGCACCTGCGAGATCGCTATTTGCGCTTGCCTGATCAGCTGCATTGGATACATAATACTTTTCGATGACGATATTCTCTAAGCCATTCTGAGCATTGGCAAGAGTACCCGTCAGCAGGAGACATAACCCTGCTAAAATACTTTTGATTTTCATAATAATTTTTTTCTTAGTAATATTTTAATTTCAATACAATTAAATAATACAGATTCTTAGTTACAAGACAGGTTAAACTGTGCAACGAAGATCAAGAAGTCAGAAGTGTTAGTAGCACCAGAACCATCAAGATCAGTAGGACATGGAGCCAGACCTGGAACGATGTTGATGATAGAAGTGATTGCCCAGTTGTTCAACCAAGGCTTTTTACCAGCAGCGAAAGCACCACGGTAATTAGCTGGAGTGAAGAATCCATCAGCTGGAGCAGTACAAGTAGTAGCAAGATTTGTAGTTGGAGTAACATCGATGTTATCAGAAACAGCGTTAGTTGCACCATTGATATTGAAAGAATAGTCAAAACCAGGGATAGTGTTAGTATTTACGTTTCCTTCAGCGAAGAATTTAGTAGAATCAGCACCAGTGAACTGAACGTTCGTTTTAGAAGCAGGGAAAGTACAACCTACCCAATGGTTACACTGAACTTTTACAAGGTTGTTATCATAGTTTACAGCAGATGAATCAGAACCACCAACTAAATTGATACCACCACGGAAACCTGTGAAGATAGAATTGTAAACTTCACCTTCTGCATCAGACTTCATGCTGATACCAAATGGGTTACCAGTAGTAGTACCTGTACCACCTGCGCCAGTATTAGAACCATTACCGATGATAGTAGCGTTATAAACAACAGGGTGAGATTTGATAGTAGAAACGGCAGAAGTATAACCACCGAACCAGGTAGAAGCACCTTCATCTCCATCCCACTCAAATCCACTTTCTCCACCTGGAGCAACAGCAGCCGGAGCTTTAACACCGAAAAGGAATTGCATTTTTCCATCATAATCCATGTCGATATCATAACCGTCATCATTCAGGAACATGAAGTTGAGGTATTTACAGTTTACTGTACCACCCCACCACTCGATACCATCATCATCATTCGCGATGATTTCGATATTCTCGATAGTTGTACCTGCACCAACAGCACCTAAAGAAAGACCGTTCAACTCAACGTTTGCAGCAGTTGCACCACCAGCGTGACGGATAGATACATAACGAAGAGTTCCAGAATTGTCATTATTATTTGGGGTTGAACCACCACCAAAAACTGAACGAGGATCAGCATTCAAACCTTCCATCACCCACTCACCATTTGCAGTTGTTCCACCACCTGTAATAGCAACACCACCAAGACGAGCCAACTGAGCGCTACCTAAGATCTGAATTCCACCCCACTCAGCACGAGTTCCCATAGGATAAGTTCCATTCATTGGATCGTTTGTAGAAGTGAACACAATAGGACAAGTAGTTGTACCAGCAGCATTGAGTTTACCTCCACGGGTAATGATCAAAGAATTCTGTGGTGCATTTACAGCAGTAAGAGCACCTTTCACAACAGCACCTGGAGCAATGGTCAGTGTTAAACCAGATCCAACCCAAAGTTTTGCGTTCAGGACGTAAGTTGTATCACAACCAAGGTAAGTGCTGGTAAGTAAGTTACCATTCACATCAGCATAATCGCTGAGGTTCTTCAATGGACGACTGGAAACGGAAGGACATCCGCAATCAGCGCCCAGATTGTTTTGGGCGAAGCCCATCGTTCCAGCAGCAGCAACCATTCCGGCAGCAACAGCTAATTTTGCAATAAGTTTTTTCATTTTGTTTTTGTTAGAGATATTATTTGATTTTAGACTAATCACTCTGATGACAGGCCAAAAGTAGACGTGCAATAATATCTTGCAATGTTCTCTAACTTATTAAAACTTTAATAGTAGTTGACCGCAATCTTAAGAGAAAAGGCCTTAACAATTCGTTAAAGTAGCGGTAATGGCTTATAACAGGAAAGTCTTTAAATTCAGAAAATATTTAAGCCTAAAAACCATCCAAAAAAAAGAAAATCCTGAATCAACTCAGGGGTATTTTAAAAGCG
The DNA here is from genome assembly GCA_044341715.1 of Bacteroidia bacterium. Taxonomy (GTDB): domain Bacteria; phylum Bacteroidota; class Bacteroidia; order AKYH767-A; family OLB10; genus JAJTFW01. The sequence continues at coordinate 6,150 of JBIIRF010000049.1, forward strand.
ATATCTTGAAGAATTTTTAATCCTTTACACAACGAATACTACAACCGTATCTTTTAGAGAAAGATTGACGGAATATTCCTGAAGACTTATAATCCAGATATCGATACCATGCTTTATCTGTTTCGTTCTGGTTTTCACTCGCTGTCCACCAAAAACCTGTATATAATCTTCCAGGGTAACCAAATTCTCCATTAAAAAGGCGACATGAACCTGACAGTGCATTAAATCCGCTTGAATTAGTAGCCCAGACCGGATCATATCTATTCCAGTTATCAACTCCTGTTGTTTTCAATGCATCTCCCTCCGATGTTCCTCTCCATCCGGTTTTAGCAGTAGCCGATGACTCCATCCCCAAACTACTTTCCAATTGCTTCCATTCTTCGTCTGTAGGAATATGCCAACCAGCAGGAGCCAAACCGGCAGGATTTTTTAATGCCTCAAAATTATAAAGGTATCCCATCAAGGTAGTTGCATCCGGATGAATTGAATACGCCGGTGCTAATGAATCCCATGTTGGATAATCAATAGCAGATTGGCCAACTTGTGTTATAGGATCACCATTTGAATAACGGGTAACCCGTAAATTTTCTGCCATCCACCATTTGCCTCCTATCAATACCGTTTTATAGACATTGGAATCAATATCTACCATTGTGCCATACTGAATTGGCTCTGACTTTTCCTCTTCATCACAGGAAGTGAAAAAGATCAAAGAAACAAACAATGACATTAATGTCAACGTTGAACGAACCATACCAAACCCAACTTTCTTTTTCATTTGAGGAAAATTTTCTGCTATTTGTTCTTAATTAACTTTAGTGTATCATTAAAACCCTGTCCGGAAACACGCAACAAATAAATACCATCATTTAAATCCCGGATGGAGTGCTTTGAAACAGTTATCTGCTCGTCCAGATTTATTACATCTGAATAAACTAAGCTACCTGTAGCGTTATATATTTCCAATGTTACAGATTGCTTATTCTTAGACAAGACTTCAATAGTCAATTCATCTACAGCAGGATTCGGATAAGCTAAAATACTTGCGCTACCAAAGCGGCCTAAATTCAAGTCAGGACAAACCTTTGAAATATCCAGGTCATTACACTTACCGGGATAACAACATAAATTGGGAAGATTAAAATTAGCATCAGGATCATAGTTACAAGCAGAACTATCCATACAACCGAACACGATAAGTGTTTTACAGGAATCAGCCTCGAAACATGTAAATGAACCACTGTATTCCAGATAATCAGGGTCATTACAACCACAAGCCAATGGATAAGTCAAAGATGCACTAACCACCTCTCCAGGGCGCAATGTATCATCATTAGCTACATAATCCACAAGAACAATGTTACCTGATTGCGGATCCACCTGTTCCAATGTAACATTCAATTTAAATTCAAGAATACCAGCAGTTGTAACCTGTGCTAATAAAATTTTATTACTATCAGCGACAGGACCAATTATACCAACTTGTTGCTGCAAAGCACAGCCCACACAATAAAATTCATTACCAATACTATCAGCTCCGAAAACAGTGGTATCATTTCCTGCGAAGTCTTTAAAGCCATAATCCAGCCATGAACCCAAAGCAGTAGTATATGGCACATAGCCATCAGCGGTAGTAAGTGGAATAGCCGTAAATGAATCACTATTTACAAGCAATCCACCCGGAATAGCAGCAGTTCCTCCAAGATTATTTACTCCCGCAATATTGTTCCCGTCAGCATCATTTTGTTTCAATACACCCTTTTGTCCCTTTGCAGCTAAACCCAGCGTAAACCAGCTATCCAAAGCTAAAATCGGGTTATCTTCAAACCACGACATCTGTAATTCATAACCGAACTCATTTGATGGTCTGTCTGTATTGTTATAAAAAACCGAATCACTCTTTACAACTAACGGATGCAGTGAGTCACCAAATATTTTACGGAGTTTACTTCCCGGCTCCACCTCAAGATAAATCCGATATGTCTTTGCCCCAGGCATTAATGCACGCGCCAACGTATCTGTGATATCATTTGCGTCAGCTTTATAATAATTTTCAACGATCACACTTTTCACCTGGGCCTCAACAGTTCCGTGAAAGGCAATCATTAAAAAGAGAGCAGAAATAAAAACAAAAAGGACAGCCCTTATTTTATTCAAGATTTGTATCGTTTTCATCATTTTACAATCGATAAGTAATTCCTAAGTTTATACTTGTTCCCCATCTGTAACTATCAAAATCAAAATTCTGACCATTGACCAGATCATATTTACGACGAATTGGTTGATTGAGGATATCACGAACGGTGAGCGAGGTAACAAAATGCTTACCCAGGTTCTTCGAAAATTTAACATCGAGCACATTTCTCGGCATTTCATATACATCCGGAATATATCGAGTAGCAGCAATCACTAATCGCTTACCCTGAATGTTGTAAGAAACAGTAACATTACCCTTGAGCTTTTCGAAATTGTAACTCAGTATTGCATTTACCAGATAAGGGGCCTGACCAAACATATTACGCGTCAAAGTATCCGCAGGCACTAATTCAAATATTCCGTCCTTTACACCATTCGCATCTTCATCGCGAAGTTCTTTAATAACCACAAAAGTTTCAGACTCAATAATAGCAAGGTTAGCACGAAACTCAAGATTCTTTGTAAGCTTTTTAACGCCTTCCAGCTCTACTCCTGCTACAAACGATTTATCTACATTGGTCCATGTATTTGCATTCTCGAAATTCAAGAGCTCGATATGATTTTTAAAGTACTTATAAAAAGCACTAACTGAAGTACTGTTTCCCTTCTTAAAATAACCTTCCCAGCGCAAATCAAAATTATCGATATCCACGGGTTTCAGATTTGAATTTCCAAAGACCAGGTTACGTAATTCAAAATCATACACGTTGTTCTCAGTAATTTCGCGGATACTTGGATAAGCAGTTGTACGGCTATAATTAGCGCGCAGATTCATCGCTGCTTTTTCATCATCTCTGTATTTATAAATCAAACTAATGCTTGGTAAAAACTTTGTTGTATTTATATTCCCTGGATTTGCCAAAAAATCATCACCAGGAGCCTTACGACGAATATCATTTTTTGCATAACCTGCGCTATCGTAAGCAAAAATATCACCAAAGATCTCTGCCTGCTCAACACGTAATCCACCTGCGAGCCGCCACTTAAAATTCAAGCTATAGTCAAACATTGCATATGAAGCTATCACCTCGCTAAAACCAATAGTTCTATTACCCGGAACATCTGTTTCTAGGTAAAACAACTCAGCTCGTTTATTTTGACTTCCCTGGAAAACATAAGAAGTAATTTCGAAATTAGATGGATCTAAAAAGGAGGTCAGGTCACCATCCGGAATAGCATATGATCCGGAAAGCACGTTACCGGAGCTATCAGTACCTGCCAGGATATACTGATACTGATTAAAGTCTCTATCTAAATACGTATAAGCAGCTCCCACTTTAATCTTCCTCACTTTACCCGGCTTTTCTCCTATCGGGAACTCAAAAGAGATGCGGGAGTCAATCATATCTTCATTAAGATAACGAAAATCTCGTGTATTCGGTAAATCGCCCAGACCACTCAATACACTTCCATTAGCAAAAGAAAAAGTACCCAATGTTCTAAAATCAGGAATATTACTATAGCCATCAGTATAAGAAGCATCTAAATGAATACGTGTCTTTAACTTAGGCAAGTAATGATCTGATTGCATCTGGTATACCATCTGTCGGCGCTCTTCATAGAACTGGTCTTGAGAAAAATAAACAGCATCCGGCTGATCTTCGAAGATTCCTACACCGTTAATGGTTCTAAGACTATTCGTACCATTGAAGTTTGGCATGAAGGTAAATCCGATACTATTATTTGCATTCAACTTATACGCGAGTTTTGCTAAAGCACTCCAGGTATTCAATTCTCTTGTGAGCACTTGTTTAGAATAAAATGAATTCGGAGCAATTATTCCATCCTGATCAATTCTTGGTCGGTTTAATTCTGCATCACCATCGTGACTTGTAGACATACCATAACGAAGTCCGAACAGATAACCTAATG
>JBIIRF010000345.1:0-3058 GCA_044341715.1 Bacteroidia bacterium
TTCCATCGAAATGGCGAAGAGCGGATTTCAACTCGAACTTAGCAATGCAAAAGCAAATTACCAGAACAATAGTTCTAGTCTGGGCATCGTAAAGAAAAACCGCGAACTGGCCATGGACATTGCCAAAACAGCGAAGATCAAATACGACAATGGTGTTGGATCAAGTCTGGAGTTAGTAGACGCAGAAAGTTCCCTGCGCGAAGCCGACGCTAACTACTTCAGTACCCTCTACGAAACAATCATCGCACGCATTGACCTCGACAAAGCAAGCGGAAACATCTCCTATTAAAAAACTACAACCCTGAAATGATATTCTCCATGAAAAAGACATTTTATATTCTCCCAATTCTCATCACCGCATTATTAAGCGGCTGTGGTGAGAAAGATAAAGCTGCTCAACTGGAAGAGTTGAAGAAGCAACAAAGTGAAATAAAGCAAGAGATTGCTGCGCTGGAAGCAGAAATAGCGAAAAGCGGTGAAGCAAAAAAATCCGATGGTAAAGCCGTTGCGATCACAACGATGGAACCATCTACTTTCCGTCACCTGATTGAAGTGCAGGCGAAAGTAGAAGGTGATGAAAACGTGATGGTGAGTCCGGAGACAATGGGAACCATCAGCCGCATTTCGGTGAAGGTAGGTGATCGTGTAAGTGCAGGAACAGTGCTTGCAGAACTCGACAACAATGTTTACATTAAAGGTTTGGAAGAATTGCAAAGCGCCCGCGATTTCGCCAATACGGTTTTCCAGAAACAGAAGTCGTTATGGGATCAGAAAATCGGTACAGAAATTCAGTACCTGCAGGCGAAGAATAATCTCGATGCATTGGATAAAAAAATTGCCACTACCCGTCAGCAGCTCGACATGACCCGCATCAAATCACCGATCAGTGGTGTTGTAGATATGGTAGATGTAAAAATCGGTCAGGCGTTTTCACCAGGCATGCCGGGAATTCGTGTTGTTAATTTTTCAAAGTTGAAAGTCCAGGCAGAAGTTGCCGAAGCTTACATTGCAAAAGTGAAGCAAGGTGATCCGGTAGAAATTTATTTCCCTGATCAGCAACAAACCATCAATGCTAAAATCAACTATGCAGGAAAAGTGATTGATCCGATCAACCGCACCTTCAAAGTAGAAGTGACGATGGGCAGCAAAGAAAATACCTTACATCCGAATCAGGTGGCAGTTGTACGCATCACTGATTATAAATCTGATGCAGCCATGTCGCTTCCACTTGCAGTAGTACAATCTACACCGGAAGGAAGTTATGTATTCATTGCCGATGGAGGAAAAGCCAGAAAGCAGATGGTAAAGACAGGAAAGAACTATGCAGGACGACTTGAAATCATCGAAGGCTTAAAGGCCGGTGATAAAGTCATCACTACCGGATATCAGGACATGGTGGACGGACAATCCATCAATCTTTAATTCAAATAAAGTAATCACTTTTAACAACCCTTCACGTCATGAAAGACGTATTCAAAGAATTTAAACCCAGCAGTTGGTCGATTGATAATAAAACGACCATCTTCATCGTCACCGTGATCATCACGCTGGCAGGGATGATGGCCTATAATGGTCTGCCAAAAGAAAACTTCCCTGATATCTCCCTCCCACAGATCTTCGTGAGTGTAGTACATCCCGGTACTTCACCTGCTGATATGGAGAACCTGATCGCCAAGCCGATTGAGAAACAGGTTAAGGGTGCATCCGGAGTAAAGAAGATCACCAGTAATTCTGTACAGGATTTCACCTCGGTGACGGTGGAATTTAATTCGGATGTGAAAGTTGCCGATGCCAAACAGCGTGTTAAGGATGCGGTGGACAAAGCACGCGCCGATCTCCCGAATGATCTCAAACAGGAGCCCAGCATCACCGACATCAACTTCAGTGAAATTCCGATTCTGTACATCAATATTTCCGGTGACATGGAACTCAACAAGCTGAAAAATTATGCCGACGATGTAAAAGACAAAATCGAAAGCATGAAAGAGATCAGTCGTGTAGAGATGGTTGGTGCACTCGAGCGCGAGATACAGATCAACGTTGACATGTACAAGATGCAAGCTGCACAGATCGCTCTAGGTGATATTGAACGCGCTATTGCTTATGAAAACATGTCGATTTCCGGAGGTACAGTTTCCTCCGACGGTGTAAAGCGTACCATTGGTGTAAAAGGTGAATTCAAATCTGTTGAACAGGTTAGAAACATCATCATTGCCGGTGCTTCCGGTGCCAGTGTGTATCTCAAAGACATCGCCGACATCAACGATACCTTCAAAGAACAGGAAAGCTTTGCACGTCTGGACAATAAAAACGTAATCACCCTCAACGTTGTAAAACGTACCGGTTACAATCTGATTGAAGCCACCGATAAAATCAAGGACATTGTAGAAGAGATGCAGGAGAAAGATCTCCCGAAAAATCTCAGCATTGTTATGACCGGTGACCAGAGTGATCAGACCAGGACAACCTTACACGATCTCATCAACACGATCATCATTGGATTTATTCTGGTATTGATCATCCTCATGTTCTTCATGGGAACCACCAATGCCTTCTTCGTTGCGATGAGTGTACCGCTCTCTATGTTTGTTGCATTTTTATTCATGCCGGTGATTGGATTTACCTTAAACATGATTGTATTGTTCTCGTTCCTGCTTGCACTTGGAATTGTAGTAGACGATGCCATCGTGGTAATTGAAAACACGCACCGCATCTTCGAAAACGGAAAGCGAAGTATCAAGGAAGCCGCCAAACTTGCAGCGGGAGAAGTATTCCTCCCTGTATTCAGCGGAACCATGACCACCCTCGCACCGTTTGTACCGCTCGCCTTCTGGACAGGCACCATCGGAGAGTTCATGTATTACCTGCCGATTACCTTGATTGTAACTCTTCTTGCCTCATTGTTTGTAGCGTATATCATCAATCCGGTATTCGCCGTACAATTCATGAAACCGCACAATGAAGAGCATATCATGAATCCGCACATGACCAGAGGAATTAAAGTCAGCACGGTTGTTCTCATTGCCTTGAGTGCCATCTTCCACTTAGCCGGATCACA
>JBIIRF010000346.1:0-3052 GCA_044341715.1 Bacteroidia bacterium
GCAATGAACTATCAGGAGTTCTTCTTCTTTGGGAAAAAAGATTCAGAAATCTGACTGAAGATTACCAATGAAAGTCCAATGGTAACAATCGCGATGGAGATATTCGTCATCATAAGGCAAGTGTGTTGGCTGATGACAAAAATCAGGATTATTCCTTACCTGAATGTTAAGAATGCCGGTTTGATGTTAACAATTGGCTGTTAATTCTTCTCGGTCGCAGCGTTATTTGCGGGTAGTCTTTCGGGACGGTTTTTTGGCTGCTTTTTTCTTCTCACGCTCGTGCCGCTTTTCGCGTTCCATTTTCAAAAATAATTCACGGGTATGGTTGAGGTATCTCCAGTAATCGTCGCCATAGTGTACAAATACTTCGGCGCCGGCAGGGATGGTCATCGTGGCAACAATGAATACACGCTTTTCTCCGTTGCGCATTTTGATTTCATATTGGGCGTTGTTGCGGAGTCCTGCTACACGGCCAATTCCGCGTGCATCGTTGGCGTAGCGTCCAAATGCCCAGGGCGTAAAGTAAGCATCGATGCATCGGTTTTTGGAGAAAAAGAAAACATAGCCTTCGTGCCCATCATCAGAACGTTTTTCGCATTCAGCCCAGGTTACAACTTCTCCTTCGTATTCGCAGACAATATCACCTCTGCGGAATTCTTTTAATGCGTATAATCCGTTACCTGCTTTTGGGAGTTGGCTCTTCTTGATTTTTACCACCTTCGACCAATCGGTGCCCGGTGTTTTTGCGAATATCTGTTTTGTCATGGGCGCGCAAATATACTCGCATTTGGCCCAAAAGGGTATTAATCTCTAAAAAAACCTTGCAATTATTTTTATAGAAATGAGAAAATACGAAACACCACCGAAGGAGCTTCGTTCTGAATTTTTAATGGTGGGCTTCCAATTTTATGAATTGGATTTCTTAGCCTTCATTTCGAGATACTGTTGCCAGATTACACATGCAATTCCTAAGGCAACGATGACGATGGATACGATTTTCATTTGTGTCTGTGTTTTGATTACAACTCAAAGATCCCCCGACTTAGTACCTTTTGCCTCGCATTTTTGGTTAATACGCCGAAGCTGGGGGTGAAAATTGGAAAAGCTGGTGATTAATGTATGTTTGAGTGGGTGTATTTCAATGCTGAGAGTGGCAAAACATCTCCTGGACAAGCGGCTGGAGCTCTCCGGCAATAGTAAAACAGGGCGTTCGCGGGTTTAGAGGGAACTATCGTATGCGCTCCAGCATCTGATTGGCTTCCTGTACAGAGTCAATGCGGGCAATCGTGAGACTTAGTTTCCCTTTTTCTTCCTTCATTTTGCAGGCGCGGGGATGATCCTGTACAAATTTCAAAATAGAGGCGAAGAGGCTGCTGGAGAAATAGGCAGAGGTCTGGTTGGAGATAAAGTAGGCTTTGAGCGTCCTGTTTTTGAGTACGATTTTTTCGAATCCAAGGTGTTTGGCTTTCCAGCGCAGCCGAATGGTGTGCATGAGTTCAAATACCTGCGGTGGTACCGGACCAAAACGGTCCCGGAGCTGTTCTCCAAAGGCAATGAGCTTTTCTTCCTGGTTGATGTCGTCGAGCTCTTTGTAGAGGCTGAGTCGTTCGGCAATGTTGTTGACGTAGTTGTCGGGGATGCGCATTTCGAGGTCGGTGTCGATCTGGCAGTCGCGTACGTATTCCCGTTCTTCGTCTTCAGGAAATAAATCTTTGAATTCGGTTTCTTTTAATTCCTGGATGGCTTCGTCGAGAATTTTATGGTACATCTCGAATCCGATTTCGGAGATGAATCCGCTTTGTTCGCCGCCGAGTAAATTACCTGCTCCGCGTATGTCGAGGTCGCGCATGGCTACGTGAAATCCGCTGCCAAGGTCGGAGTGTTCTTCGATGGCTTTTAGTCGCTGTCTGGCTTCGGGGGTGAGTACGGTGAGTGGTGGCGCGAGGAGATAGCAGAATGCTTTTTTGTTGGATCGTCCTACACGGCCGCGCATCTGGTGGAGGTCGCTGAGTCCGAAGTAATGGGCGTTGTTGATGATGATGGTGTTGGCGTTGCTGATGTCCAGTCCCGATTCAATAATCGTGGTGGCGATGAGCAGATCAGTGTCTCCTTCGATGAAGTTGATGAGGATCTCTTCGAGCTTGTCTCCGTCCATTTGCCCGTGTCCGACGCTGATGCGGATGTCGGGACATAATTTCTGGATCATGCCGGCGATGTCGTGGATGTCCTGTACGCGGTTGTGAATGAAAAATACCTGTCCGCCGCGGCTGACTTCATAGTTGATGGCGTCGCGGATGAGGGTTTCGTTGAAGACGTGTACTTCAGTGGTGACCGGATGCCTGTTGGGTGGCGGTGTGTTGATGACACTTAAATCCCTGGCGCCCATTAAAGAGAATTGGAGCGTTCGGGGTATAGGCGTGGCCGTTAGTGTGAGGGTGTCTACGTTGATGCGTAATCCCTTCAGTTTTTCCTTGGCGGCGACTCCGAATTTCTGTTCTTCATCGATGATCATCAAACCGAGGTCCTTGAATTTGATGTCCTTGCTGAGGATCCGGTGTGTGCCGATGATGATGTCTATTTTTCCTTCTTCGAGTTTCTTGAGGGTGATAGTTTGCTGGGCGGCACTTTTGAACCTGTTGAGGTAGTCGATGGTGCAGGGGAATTCCTTGAGTCGTTCGCTGAAAGTGCGGTGATGCTGGAGGGCGAGGATGGTGGTGGGGACAAGTACTGCTACCTGTTTGCCGTCGCAGACTGCTTTGAAGGCGGCACGAATCGCTATCTCTGTTTTTCCAAATCCTACGTCTCCACAAATGAGCCGGTCCATCGGAAATTCTTTTTCCATGTCTTTTTTTACATCCCTGGTAGATTTAAGTTGATCCGGGGTGTCTTCGTACATGAAGGATGCTTCGAGTTCCGTTTGCAGATAGGAGTCCTTGGTGAAGGCGAATCCTTTTTGTGCCTTGCGTTTGGCGTAGAGTGCAATGAGGTCCTTGGCAATGTCCTTGACTTTTTTCTTGGTCTTGGATTTTAATGTGGCCCAGGCGGTGCTGCA
>JBIIRF010000347.1:0-3050 GCA_044341715.1 Bacteroidia bacterium
GAGGCTAGAGGCTAGAGGCTAGAGGCTAGAGGCTAGAGGCTAGAGGCTAGAGGCTAGAGGCTAGAGGCTAGAGGCTAAAAGCCTTTGGCTTTTAGCCGAGGAGTCCGGGTTCGTGTTCGAGCACTTGCTCTTTCAGCAGATTTACGATCGAGGCATAACTGTTACGCATAGCCGATTTCAGCTCTGAGCGGTTCACCCACTTTGCTTCTGTGATGCCTTCTTCCAACTGAGGAATCGGATCAGCTTCATCTACCGTACTCATCAGAAACCAATACGTCTTCTTCAGTACCTTATGATCTTTGAAAGGATAGGTATGAAAGGTTGTTTGTACTTGCTTTTGCAACTTCAGGTATCCGACACCACATTCTTCAAACACCTCACGTATCGCAGCGGTATCCGGTTCTTCGCCATGTTCGATTTTCCCTTTCGGAAGATCCCATTTACCATTGCGATAGATCATCAACAACTGCTGATGCTGATTCACCACCAGTCCACCGGCGGCTTCCATCAAAGTATATAGAGACGTAAATGTTTTCCAGGATTTATCGAGATGAAGGGATTGCAAAATCAGGCTTTCGGTATGAACACTTTGCTCAAAGGTATCCACCAGCACCTGCATATGGGCAGCAGGTTCATCGCCCCGCAACTTCAGCACCATCTCTGCCCCACCCACCGGATCATGTACTCCCACGAACCGGAGCAATCGTTCATTAATATAGACGTTGTACATAAAAGAAATTGTTAGGCCTTCAGGATTGGTACTTTCAGGCAAATCTTGTAGGTTTGTGCATCATGGATGATACCGCATCAAAAGTAGCCGAATTTCTGCTTCAAATCAAAGCGATCAAACTTCAGCCAGATCAGCCTTTTACGTGGGCTTCGGGCTGGAAGTCACCCATTTATTGCGATAACAGGGTGGCCTTATCGTACCCAAGGGTCCGCACATTTATCCGCCAGGAACTGGTAAAGCTGATCGAAAATAAATTCGGTCGCCCCGATATTATTGCCGGGGTAGCTACTGCGGCTATCGCTCCGGGTGCATTGGTTGCCGAAGCCATGGGACTACCATTTGTATATATCCGTTCATCTGCCAAGGATCATGGTCGCCAAAACACGATTGAAGGAGAAGTGCAAGCGCATCAAACCGCTGTGGTCATCGAAGATCTTATCTCTACAGGTGGCAGCAGTTTAAAGGCCGTTGAAGAACTCCGTAAAAGCGGTGTGATTGTAAAAGGTCTCGTTTCTATTTTCACTTACGGTTTCGATGTATCAAATGATAATTTCCGCAAAGCTGCTTGTCCCTGGTACTCACTGAGTAATTACGACATCCTGATCAAGCAGGCCATCCTCACCGGATACGTTAAAAAAGAAGATCTCCCGCTTCTTGAATCCTGGAGAAAAAAACCGGATAGCTGGAAAGGCTGAACCACATTTACACGAGCAGGTTATGACAAGAATAGAGAGCAGAAAAGAAACGATTGCCCAATCGGCAGAACAGGTATTTCAGTTCCTGAGTGATTTTAACAATATCGGCAAGCTGATGCCGGAGCAGGTTGAGGGTTTTACAGTAGATGGTGAAACCTGCAAGTTTACGATCAAGGGAATGGCATCTCTCGGACTCAAATACGAGCAGAAGACACCCAATTCTGAAATCGTGATGGTGAAGCATGAAAAGGCTCCTTTCGATCTGAAGCTTATTTGTAAAATTGAAGATAAAGGTGCGGAAAGTGGTTTGCAGTTGTTTTTTGATGCCGACTTGAATCCTTTTTTGAAGATGATGGCGGAGAAACCTCTCGAGAATTTCCTCAATCTCCTCATCAGCAAGTACAAATCACTAACTTCAGCGTAAACCAGCTCAGGATTTAGAGGGAAAGTAAAAACGGGTAAGTGGATGGCTGCATTTTACCGGTCGCCCTTCTTCCAATATAATGGCCTGTCCGAAATCATCCACGGATTCCAGTACGCCGAAGAAAATTCCTTGTCCGCGCGTAAAAGCAGCTCTCTCTCCTCTACGGTACAAGCGATGTGCATATTGATTTTCCAGGGTCTCTCTCTCGCCGGCATTTAGCTGACTATAGGCATTCCACACGAAACGAAACAACTCCACTGCCTCGGCCTCCACATCGTATGTATTACCCGTGATTAATCGTAGCGAAGTAGCCGGTGTTTCAAACTGCTGCTGAAATTCGGGTTGATTCAGATTAATTCCAATTCCCGCTATGACCGCTGAAATATAGTTTCCCCGGATACTGTTTTCCACCAGAATACCCGCCACTTTTGACCCATCGATCAGCACATCGTTCGGCCATTTGATCTGCACATCGTGATCCGTTTTCGACTCCAGATAAGCCGCCACTCCAACCGCGATGGTTTTATTCATGATAAACTGTTTTTCAACAGTCCAATTCCGTGGCTGAAACAAAATCGAAGCGTACAAACCCATGCCCGGACGACTGTCCCACGATTTTCCCCTCTGACCACGCCCCATGGTTTGCTCCAAAGCCACCACCAGCGTCCCTTCCACAGCCATCTCCTTCTCCAGCAATTGCTGCAGATAATTGTTAGTAGAATCAACGGAAGTCAGTACAATCAGGTTCATTTCGGGTGTAAAAATGAGTAATTTTGCAGAAATACCGAATCTCAAAGCATGGCTAAAACCGCGAGGGCGGCAATTAAATCGCAAAAAACGGCAATCGACCTTTTAACCGAAGCCGTGATCAGAGGTTTACAGGATCGAAAGGCAAAAGACATCAAACTTATGGACCTACGAGGCATAAGTGGTGCTGTTTCAGACTTTTTCATTGTTTGCCATGGAGAATCCTCCACCCAGGTAGAGGGATTGGCCCGCAATGTTGAGCAGGAAGTAGAAAAAGAAACCGGAGAAATTCCGGCACATATTGAAGGAACTAAAAATGCGCAGTGGGTCTTAATCGACTATATCAGCGTAGTCGTACATATCTTCCAACCCGAACAACGCTCCTATTACGGAATCGAACGCCTTTGGGCCGATGCTGAAATCCGTGATATTGAGAGTAACTAAAACGACCAAG
>JBIIRF010000416.1:0-3050 GCA_044341715.1 Bacteroidia bacterium
ACATTCCACGGAGTATGTTTTTATCTGTCACCGGCATTGCCCTGCTCTACTTACTCATGAACATCGCCGTCACCAGTGTTATTCCCTGGAAAGAAGCCATGCACTCTGAATTTATCGTCAGCACCTTCGTAGAAAAGCTTTACGGCGTCACCGCAGCCAAATGGGCCACCGTGATGGTACTATGGGTAGCCTTCGCCAGTTTATTTGCCGTCATGCTCGGTTATTCACGCGTCCCTTACGCTGCAGCGAAAGAAGGAGAATTTTTTGCAGCCTTCGCCAAAATACACCCCACCAAACATTTCCCACACATTGCATTGTTGGGGCTAGGAATCACCGCCTTCTTCTTCAGTTTACTTTTCAAATTATCCGAAGTCATCACCGCCATCCTCGCCATGCGCATATTGGTGCAATTTGTAGGACAAGCCATCGGACTAATTGTATTACGAAGAAGAAACGGCACAAAACATCTGCCATTCAAAATGCCGCTTTATCCATTACCCGTCATATTAGCCATCCTCATCTGGCTCTGGGTATTTTACTCCACCGGCGCTGAATTTATGCAAGCCGGATTGACCGTAATAGCCTTAGGCATTCTGGCCTTTCTATTAAAAGCACGGACAGCAAAACACTGGCCGTTTTGAAAAAAAATACGGCGACATTCTAATGAATATCGCCGTATCAACTATTTCTTTTGAATACTATTTCTTCAACGACTTCCTTATAGCATCCAGCTCCATGTTGTAGGAGTTTTCGGTGATACTTTGAGAGTTTTTAAAGAAGAATACACCGCCATAACTATAGGTAACACGTAAGTAAGTAGCTTGTACAGTGTTTGATTTTACGATAGAGCGCAGGATAGTACGGTTGGTTTCTGCAATGGTGTCCTGGGTTATTCCTTCGGCGATAAATTGCTTATCGAAATCAAATTTATAGGCACTGATATCGGCTGCGGGTTTCTTCGGGGTTGTTCCACCACCTGATCCGGCCAATGCTTTCTTTTGTGCTTCTATTTCTTCCATGCGCTTCCGCTCCGCATCTTCTTCCTGCTTCTTTTTCATTTCTGCAGCTAATCGAAGTGCTTCTTCTTCCTGGACACGTTTAGCATTCTCGAGTGAATCTTTCTGTGCCTGTATTCTTGCCTCTCGTTCCTGCTCCAGTTTCAATGCAGCCGCTTTGGCAGATGCGATAGAATCCTGCACAAACTTCGATCGTACTTCGGCGAGTGAATCACGGACTGCTTTTTCACGGGCTTGTTTGGCAATTTCTTCCTGACGGGCTTTTTCGCGGGCTGCCAGCAACTCTTTTTCTTTCAATGCAGCCAATGAGTCGGCGACTACTTTTTCGCGTGCCTGTCGGGCTATTTCAGCGATACGGGCTTGTTCCTTGGCTTGTGCGATGGAGTCTGCTGCCGCTTTTTCGCGGGCTACTCTTGCAATCTCTGCCAAACGAGCTTGTTCTTTCGCGGTGGCAATGGAATCCTGTTTAGCTTGTTCGCGGGCGAGGGCTTCTTGTCGCTGCTTCTCTTTTGCGGCGGCCAGACTATCCGCTTTTAATTTTTCATTCACACGGGCAATCGAGTCTTGTACGGCTTTTTCGCGGGCTGCGCGGGCCATCTCTTCGAGGCGTGCTTTTTCTTTCACTACAGCCATCGAATCAGCAATTGCTTTTTCACGGGCTGCGCGTGCGAGCTCTGCTGCTTTGGCTTGTTCGCGGGCAGTATTGATCGAATCTTGTTTTGCTTTATCACGGGCTAATGCTTCGAGGCGTTCCCGCTCTTTGGCTGCATTTACGCTATCAAGTTTGATCTTGGCTTCAACTCTTGCAATGGAGTCATTATAGGCTTTTAACCTTGCCTTTTCAGCAGCCTCTGCGGCTAGTTTTGCTTTCTCAATGGCTACCAGACTATCTTGTCTTGCTTTTTCCTTCACAGCAATGGCTGCAGCTTCCAGTCGTTGTTTTTCCTGAACTTTAGCTACGGAATCAGCCGCCGCTTTTTCTGCTGCAGCACGTGCCAGCGCTTCAACGCGTTGTTGTTCTTTTACTTTATTCAGTGAGTCCTGACGGGCTTTCTCTAATTCAACGGCAATCTTCTTCGCTGCGAGCAATGAGTCAGTGCGTGCTTTGTCCATAGCAGCTTTCTTGGCGGCTTCCTGCTTGGCAACTTCTACGGCCATCTTCTGCTTCACCTGATCCATTTCCGTCTTACGGGCTTTGGAGTATTCAGGGTCGTAGTCGAAGTCTTCATACACATCACTGTAAGCAAGTTTCGTTACAGGTGGTGCGGCTTCCTTAGGTGGTTCTTGTCCTTCCGGCGCTTTGAAGAGATCTATTTTAAATTTAAAACTGAAAATCTGTTTCTGATACTGCTCAGGCACTTTGGTGTCTACGAGTACCGATTTGGTGATGCTGCCATTCTTTAAAAAGATGATAGTGTAAACATGGCCGAGGTCGAGGTTGAAAATGAACTTCCCGCCCGCTGAGGTGAGCAGATTATCTGCATTCTCGGTTCCTTTCAGCACTTTGATCTCTGCACCTTCCAGTCCTTTACCGTCTTGCTGTACTTGTCCTACAAGTTCCAGATAACCCTGATCCTGTGACATCGCCACACCTGAAAAGAGAAAGAAGAAGAGGAGAAATAGTGAACTTTTGAAGGTCATAAGACGATTGATTTTTTTACTGAATGTATGCACGAATTTACTGATTCGCATTTTAACGTAATTATTGATTTTATGTTGCCAGCGGCTCTGCGAAAACCGTGTTTGCTTCGATGAGTGCACGGGTAAATGCGGCATCATTGATACCTGTTTTCACCTGTTTTTCATCCAGGAAGAGTTTTAACTGCTCTGAGGCGAGATTTCCGACGAGTTCATCTTCGGCCATCGGACAACCACCATACCCTTTCATAGCAGAGTCAAATCGACGACATCCTCCCTCCCATGCTGCGGCGACTTTCTCTCTCCAGTTCTGTTCACTGGCGTGGAGATGTGCTCCGAATTTAACGGATGGTAAGGCGGGAATGACGGCTTTGAAGATGGATGAAACATCCGTTG
>JBIIRF010000348.1:0-3035 GCA_044341715.1 Bacteroidia bacterium
CATGGAAGCCCGATTTAACAGTCATTAAAAATTTACTTGGGATATCAGGTCCGGCTACACTTCAATTCATCATACAATCTGCCAGTTGGATTTTCCTGGCCGGCATAGTGGCAATGGGTGGCAGTGATGCAAGTGCGGGATATCAAACTGCAATTCGCCTTGTTGTGTTTTTTATCCTTCCCGCCTGGGGAATGAGTAATGCTGCAGCTACACTTGTTGGACAAAATCTTGGCGCTAATGAACCAAAACGTGCAGAATCATCTGTCATAGCGATTGCAAAATACAATACCTGGTTTATGACCTTCGTAATGTTGTTCTTCCTATTAGGTGCAGACTTTCTCATTGGAATTTTTATACCAAACGAAACATCTGAAGCATATCGTATAGCGGTAGATGCATTGCGGATAATCAGTCTGGGATATATCCTGTACGGAATCGGAATGGTATTAATGCAGGCATTCAATGGGGCGGGAGATACGCGCACACCAACTTATATCAGTTTTATAGGGTTCTGGCTAATTCAGATACCACTGGCATATCTGCTTGCTATTCACTTCCAAATGGGAGCTCATGGCGCATTCATTGCTGTACCATCAGCAGAGGCACTAGTAGCCCTTATGTATTTCATATCTTTCAGAAAGGGAAAATGGAAAACAGTAAAAGTATGATCCGATAGAAGTATAATTTCAAACTCTTGGTGAAATACTCTTCAGCGACTCCAGTACCTCCTGCTTTTTCCGTCGTGAAATCTCCAGAGTCTCACCATTGTCCATAGTAATCATACATGGTTCTGTTTTGGAATATGATTTCAGCATTCTTACGTTGATCACACAATTTCTGTGAATACGGATAAAACCGGGAAACGAACTCAGATAATCATCATACTCCTTCAAAGTTTTACTACTGCTAAACAGCTCGTTGTTATCAGTAATTACCAGGCTATAATTTCCATCCGACTTTATATGACTGATATTTTTAACCGGAATATAGCGCACCTGATCATTTTTATGAAAAGCGATTCGCTGCTCGAGCAAATCAAGTCCCATATTTTGAATCAGGTTATTCATATTTGAAGAAGGGAAACCCAACGAAGATCGACGGGAGATTGCTTTCTTCACTGCATCCTGCAATTCAGTAATAACAATCGGCTTCAGGAGATAATCGAGTGCATTGAAACGAATAGCATTGATGGCATATTGATCATAGCTGGTAATGAAGACCACATCAAAAGGTATCTGTTCATACCGCTGAAGCAGCGTAAATCCATTGCCGTTTGGCATCTGAATATCCAGGAACATCAGATCCGGTTTTACTTCTTCCACATGCAAATAAGCCTCCTCCACACTTCCGGCCTCACCAACAACTTCTACTTCCGGACAAAAATTTGCCAATAAATTTTTTAATACAATGCGACTACTTTTTTCATCATCCGTGATGATTGCTTTTAATTTCTGCATATCAAATCCATATTTGCACTGTAGTTCCTTCCGTTCCATCCGGATTATTGCCTACAGTAATTTTACCATTTTGATTCGTTAATAATTCTACCCGTTTACGTGTAAGCTCGATTCCGAATGAAGTATGTCCTGCCGGCCGTGATTTTTCCTTTGACTTCAATATACCAATTCCATTATCGCTTACAGTAATCAGTAAATGTTCTTCATTCTTTTCAATACGGATACTCACTTTTCCCATCCGGTTATTCAACGGCATTAATCCATGCCAGATAGCATTTTCCACAAACGGTTGAATAATCATTGACGGTATCTGAATCCCTTCGTCTTCCAATTCAGGGCTTATGGATAAATCAAATTCAAAACTATCATCGAATCGTAGCTGTTCAAACTCCACATACAATCTAAGAGATTCCACTTCTTTCGATAAAGGAACGTACTGCTGCATTGTACCCGTTAGAAACAATCGGATCAACTGACTGAATTTAGCAAGATAAGTATAAGCCTCATGCGGGTCTTTTTGTAGAATTTTACTTTGAATTCCGTTTATAGCATTGAATACAAAGTGAGGATTCATCTGAGCCCTTAAAGCCTCCAATCTATACTCCGCCAACTTCCTTTCCACACTGGCCTTCTCCGCCCGTTTTTCAATTTGAACCTTTAATCGCCAACGAAAAAACAAATATGTTCCAATTACCACACCGGCAACAAATGGAAGAATAAACCACCATTCCTTCCAGAAAGGACGATCAATTACAAACGACAAAATCAAAGGGACTTCACTCCTGACACCATCATTGTTAATGCCCCATACTGTCAGATTATACTTGCCACTAGGGATATTCTGAATCTCAAAACTATTACCATCGATAGTTCTGTTTAAGTAAAAATCACTACCATTCAAAATATAATTCAGACGAACACCTTTCTGACGTTTAAAAGTTAAAACATCGGTAAATATTTGTAAATTATTATCGCTATAACCAAAAGTTAAGTTATCTATATAAATCACTTCTCTATTATCATTCACCAGAAGCTTATTCAAATATACCCGTGGGGGGAAAGTATTTCGTGAAATTTCGTTAACAGGTAAACGGTTTAGTCCATTTGAAGTACCTATCCATAACCATGGCGACATAAATGTCAACGAATATATTGCATTACCGGAAAGTCCATTGTTGACATCAAAATTGCTAAAAGTAAAAGTTGAGCCTGCTCCCTCAATGATTCTCGTCAATCCTTTTGCAGTTCCTACAAAATAAATACCGGGAAATGTCTCTACAATAGTATTGCAAAGATCACTTATCATTCCGTCGCTTTTTCGGATACTCCTCCATTTACCATGATCTTTAAATAACAAGCCGCGTCCCTTCGTACAGACCCATATCCTGCCTTTTGAATCACTCGAGATGGAATTGATCCGATAAGCCAGATCAGGATGTTCAATGGACAGAAGCGTAAACTTCTCATCTTCGAATAGGTACAATCCGTTTAATGTCCCGATCAAATATTTCCCTTTCGAAAGCACAAATAAATTTAATCCACGCCCAGGTAAGGGATACTTTCTCAACATTTCACCTT
>JBIIRF010000050.1:0-10135 GCA_044341715.1 Bacteroidia bacterium
AATGTTTCATTCAATACTACTGCATTGTATCGTTCGCTCAATCCTCTGATGACTACAAATCGATCTTCCATTACCGTTACTCCGGGAAGTCGGCGGATAATTTCTGATGCACTGCGGTCCTGAGTTTTGGCAATTTGCTGACTCGATACACCTATTACTACTTGTTCTGATTTGCGCATCTCTGCAAGTACCGCATTCTCAGTGTTGGTGATGCGGGTGGAGACTACCTGAGCGTCTTTCAACGTTTTGGAATCATTACGAAGTTGGTGATTGAGCTGGGTTGTTTCTCCGTTTTTCACAACAACTCCTTGAATTTCATCCGTTACATACCCTACAAAGGTGATTTTAACTGTATAAGTGCCGGCGGGAACTTTGTCGATCTGGTAAGCACCATCAATATCAGTGACTGCACCTAATCCGGTACCACTCACCATAATTGTTGCTCCAATTAATGTCTCATTATTGGTCTTGTCGGTCAGAACTCCTTTAATAGTTCCGGTTTGGGCTATTGCATTTACTGTGCAAACTATTGAAATGCAGAAGGTTACTAGTAGGTGTAGTTTTGATTTCATGTCTTAGAAATTCCTTAACAAAGGACTATATCCAATGAAAAGCAATTATTAAGTCAATTTTACCTTATTGTTAAGAAGGGGCGATAAATCGGTAATATCACCCTAAAAAACCCTTAAATGTCTATGAATTGTTAACGCAAGGTTACAAACAATTTTTAGAGTAATCCCGGAGATAACTAAATATAGAAATCACTTAATACTGAATTAACAATTCGGTAATATTGCAGAATGACCTTTGACTCGTGTTAAAGAAAGTATGACAAACGATTCGGTTAAAATACTCCTTGTAGATGATGAACCTGATATTTTAGAGTTCATGGAGTATAATTTGAAAAAAGAGGGGTATGAGGTTTATCTGGCAAAGAACGGAAAAGAAGCGATAGAGATTGCAAAAAAGGAACGGCCTCAATTAATTATTTTAGATATTATGATGCCGGTGATGGATGGAATTGAAGCCTGTCGTCACATTCGGGAAATCCCGGAACTGCAACATACCCTGGTGACATTTCTGACCGCCCGAAACGAAGAGTATTCGCAAATAGCCGGATTTGATGTTGGTGCTGATGATTATATCTCCAAGCCGATTAAGCCAAGAATTTTAACTAGCCGCATAAAAGCCTTGCTTCGTAGGGTGAATGGTGTTCAGGCTCCTCAGGCTCCAACAATTCAGATCGGAAATTTAAAGATAGACAGAGAGAGTTACCTTGTGTATAAAGATGAGGTTCCCCTGAGTTTTCCCCGTAAAGAGTTTGAGTTACTTGCATTGCTTACTTCTAAACCCGGCAAAGTGTTTACACGTGAAGATATTTTATCACGCGTTTGGGGAAGTGATATTGTGGTTGGCGATCGTACTATTGATGTGCATATTCGTAAAATCCGCGAGAAGCTTGGAGATGAGTCAATCAAGACCATTAAAGGTATTGGATATAAATTCGATATTTAATCAACGTATTCCAGGACTTGATTTTGCTCTCCGTTTGTGGAGGACATTCCCGGTTTTTATCTAATTTAGATCGCGATTAAATGAAACGAATGAATGCTCATAAAGTTGGGCTGTTGGCTTCGCTGACCCTGGCGATCATCTTTACTGCGTTGGAAATTGTTGTGACGCATCTGGGCAGCCAGGTGATGGAATGGTATTTCCATGTTTTATTTTTCCTGATCTCGTTTCTGATTATCGGATTGGCTTTTCGTCTGCTGTATGGCCAGTATATTTATCATAACCTGCATCAGATATATGGTCATATCTTAAAGTTGCGAAATCCAAAAGAAATGATTCGCCCTTACAAAGAGGATAAAAGAGATATTACTACAGAGATTAACCGTATTCTGATTGATTGGAGTAATGAGTCGCGTGAGGAAATAGATCATTTGAAGCAGGTGGAGACGTATCGTCGCGATTTTCTGAGTAATGTATCTCATGAATTAAAAACTCCGATTTTCTCTATTCAGGGATATGTACATACTTTGATTGATGGAGGTATAGATGATACTGATGTAAATATTCACTACCTAGGTAAAGCAAGCAAAAGTATCGACCGGTTGATAAGTATTGTGGATGATCTGGAGTCAATTTCCAAATTGGAGGCGGGAGAATTGCCGGTGGAGTCCAGAACTTTTGATCTGAATGAATTGGTACATGATGTGGAAGATTCATTGGAGTTGCAGGCAAAGGAAAGAGCAGTGACGCTGAAGGTGGATCATCCTGCTGATAAACCAATGTATGTTTTTGCAGATAAGGATCTTGTTCGACAGGTATTGGTTAACTTATTGGTGAATTCCATTAAGTATGGAACTCAGGATGGTAGTACGGTAGTGAAATATTCGGATGCAGGTGATAAAGTAATTGTGGATGTTATGGATAATGGTATTGGCATTTCTAAGTTACATCTGCCTCGCTTGTTCGAACGCTTTTATAGAGTAGATAAAAGTCGCTCCCGTGAGCAGGGTGGTACCGGACTCGGACTTGCAATCGTGAAGCATATTTTAGAGGCTCACGGAGAAACAATTACCGTGAATTCAGAGCCTGGGGAAGGAACAACATTTAGTTTTTCATTAAAAAAGAGCAAGTAATAGCCCATTTTTAGTGGGATTGGTCGCTGTTTCACTTGTGCCGTTTATCTTTGCGGTATGAAAACCGGAAAACCTTCTTCAAAAACTGTTGCAGTTTCTAAAGCAGAAAAAATTAAAAAGTTTGATCCGAATGGTGTTGCACTGGAAAGCGCCAATATTTTCGGATTGCCATTTACTGCCGAAGAAGCAGAGGTTGTTTTAATTCCGGTTCCCTGGGAGGCGACTGTAAGCTATGGGAGCGGTACTGCGCATGGACCTGAGGCTATCTATGATTCAGCAGCTCAGGTTGATTTATTTCATCCGGAATTTCCTGAATTGTGGAAAGCGGGTGTTCATATGTTGCCGGTGAATGAAGGCTGGAAGAAAAAAAGTAAGTCGCTGCGTAAAAATGTGTCAAAAATTATTGATGCACTTAGTAAGGAAAAGAAAATCGAAAAGGATCCGTCGCTGAAAAAGATGCTGGCGGAAGTGAATAAGGGCACAGGAGAAATGGTGGAGGAAGTGTATTCGACGTCAGCTAAATGGTTGAAATCGGGTAAGCTGGTTGGAATGGTTGGTGGAGATCATAGTACACCGATGGGATTTTTTAAAGCATTGGCAGATGTTTATCCTTCTTATGGGATATTGCAGATTGATGCGCACATGGATTTGCGTAATGCGTACGAAGGATTCACTTATTCTCATGCTTCTATTATGTACAATGCATTAAAGCTTAAACAGGTGAAGCGTTTGGTGCAGGTGGGGATTCGTGATTTCTGCGCTGAAGAAGCGGCGTTTGTTGCTGCCAATAAGAAAAGAGTGGAAGTATTTACCTATGCTGAGCTTGCTAAGAAACGTTTTGAAGGCGCTACATGGAAGAAACAATGCGATGAAATCATTGCGGCTCTTCCGGAATTTGTCCACGTGAGTTTTGATATTGATGGACTGGATCCGAAGTTATGTCCGAATACGGGGACTCCTGTTCCGGGTGGATTCGAATTTCATGAGATCACTTACTTGTTGTCTGCTTTGGCTAAGAGTAAGAAAAAAATAATCAGTTTTGATCTCAATGAGGTGTCACCTGGTAAGGATGATTGGGATGGAAATGTCGGGGCGCGCATGCTGTTCCATCTTTGTGGCGCTTTGGCGAAATCTCAGAAGAGGATATAAAAAATCCCCCGCCAACTACAACGGGGGATTGTACTCACTCATGTACTTACACTAAACAGTCGTTTCGATTTTTTCGTTTCGGAAGGTGAAGTTGTTTTTGTTGTCAATGTCAATCTCGATCAGATCTTCTTTGTGAATGGTGCCTGCAAGTATTTGTTTGCTTAGCTCATTAAGTACCCGCTTCTGTAACACTCTTTTTAGCGGACGTGCTCCAAATTGGGGGTCGTATCCCAGCTGTGCAAGCCAGTCGATTGCTTCATCCGTAATTCGTAAGGTGATGTCGTTTCCTTCCAGCATTTTAGTGATACTGTTGAATTGAATCTTTACGATGTCATGTATCTGTTCTCTGCTCAATGGAGTGAACATGATCACTTCGTCAATTCTGTTGAGAAATTCCGGACGAATGGATTTTTTAAGCATGTCAAAGACTTCCAGTCGTGTTTTAGCCAATACTTCATCTTTGTTGTCATCAGTCATTTTATCCATGTTATCCTGGATCAGATGTGCACCGATGTTAGAAGTCATGATGACTATGGTATTCTTGAAATTCGCTGTGCGGCCTTTGTTGTCCGTGAGCCTTCCGTCGTCCAATACCTGTAAAAGAATATTGAAAACATCAGGATGCGCTTTTTCTATTTCATCAAGCAAGACTACAGAGTAGGGACGTCGTCGAACAGCTTCAGTGAGTTGTCCGCCTTCATCATAACCTACATATCCGGGAGGCGCTCCGATCAATCGACTTACACTATGCCGTTCCTGGTATTCACTCATGTCTATTCTGGTGAGTGCATTTTCATCATTGAAGAGAAATTCTGCCAATGCTTTTGCTAACTCGGTTTTACCAACACCGGTTGTTCCCAGGAAGATGAATGAGCCAATAGGACGTTTAATATCCTGTAGTCCCGCGCGACTTCTGCGAACTGCGTCTGAAAGTGCGGCAATCGCTTCTTCTTGTCCAACCACACGTTTATGCAGTTCTTCTTCGAGGTGTAGAAGTTTTTCACGTTCACTTTGCAGCATACGTTTTACTGGAATTCCGGTCCAACGACTAATAACCTCTGCAATATCTTCACTGTCTACTTCTTCCTTGATCATCGCTTTGTGACTTTGCGCTTCCGTAAGTTCCTGCTGATGTTTAATCAGATTTTCTTCGGCTTGTTTGATTTTGCCATAGCGGATCTCTGCTACCTTTCCATAATCACCGGAACGCTCTGCCTGTTCAGCTTCCAGTTTGAGTGATTCAATGGTTTCCTTGGTTTGCGTAATGGCGTCGATGATTTTTTTCTCAGCTTCCCATCTGGCTTTAATTGCATTTCTTTCTTCGTTCAGATTGGCTAATGTTTCGCCGAGCTCTTTAAGTTTTTTCTGGTCACCTTCGCGTTTAATGGCCGCTCGTTCAATTTCGAGTTGCATGATCCGGCGTTGTATTTCGTCAAGTTCTTCGGGCACACTGTCCATTTCCAGTCGAAGTTTTGCTGCTGCTTCATCTACCAGGTCGATCGCCTTGTCCGGTAAAAAACGATCTGCAATATATCGATCGCTTAACTCTACGGCCGCAATGATTGCTTCGTCCTTGATTCGTACTTTATGATGTGCTTCGTATCTTTCTTTCAATCCGCGAAGTATGGAGATGGCATCCTTGGTATCCGGTTCTTCCACCATAACTTTCTGGAATCTTCGCTCGAGGGCTTTGTCTTTTTCGATGTATTTCTGATACTCATTTAAAGTGGTGGCCCCGATTGATCGTAATTCTCCACGAGCCAAGGCAGGTTTGAGAATGTTTGCAGCATCCATCGCTCCTTCGCCTCCGCCACCTGCTCCTACAAGCGTATGGATCTCATCTATGAATAGTACAATTTCTCCTTCGGCGCTGATAACTTCTTTGACAACCGATTTTAATCGCTCTTCAAATTCTCCTTTGTACTTGGCTCCTGCAATCAGGGATCCCATATCGAGAGAGTAGATGGTTTTGCTTTTTAAGTTTTCCGGAACATCTCCGTTGATGATTCGGTGCGCGAGTCCTTCTGCGATGGCAGTTTTACCAACTCCCGGCTCTCCGATTAATACCGGATTGTTTTTAGTGCGTCGGGAAAGAATTTGCAGCACTCGTCTTATTTCTTCATCTCGTCCGATTACCGGATCAAGTTTTCCTTCTCTTGCGAGTTGATTTAAATTTCGGGCGTACTTTTCGAGTGAGTTGTAGGTTTCTTCAGCGCTGGCAGAAGTTACCCGTCCGCCTTTGCGAAGGTCTTTGATTGCAATACGAAGATCTGCTTCGTTGACTCCTGATTGTTTTAGAAGTTTTGCTACTCCATCTTTTCCACTAAGGATACCTAGCAGTAAATGTTCAAGCGATACAAATTCATCCTTGAAATCCTTTATCAGTACAAGTGCTTTCTGTAATGCGTTTTGAGCGTCATTGCTGAGATAAGGTTGTCCGCCGCTAACTTTTGAATAACTATCAATGAGTGAATCCAGCTCTTTATTGAGTGCAGGAATATTTACATTTAGCTTCTTCAGTAAAAAGGGGACAACATGCTCATCGCCTTGTAACATGGCTTTGAGGAGATGTCCTGTTTCAATAGCTTGCTGACCTTTCGCTGTGGCGAGAGTTTGTGCTTCCTGAAGGACTTCTTGTGATTTTGTAGTGAATTGGTTGAAATTCATTGTTTGTTATTTTGTAAAGACTACATCAAAGAACGACCCAAATCAAAAACGAAGGTCAAGTTGTCATATTGTATGGTATTGCCCTGTCAGATAGGCGGATGTCTTGAGTTGAATCCGTCATTTCGGCAGGAAGAGCAGCTGATAGCGGGAAATAAAAAAGGCCATCTTACGGGATGACCTTTGGATTATATATTGGGTTTATACGATCAGAAGGTGATAGTGATAGTGCCTTTTTGTTCGAGGGGCATAGTTGTACCTCCATCGAATTTTGCACTCTCAGCCGCTTGCTTTGCCTTGGTGAGTAAGTATTGACTGGTTGTTGTGGTTCCTTCTACGCCTGGTTCTGCTTTTACCACATCGCCGTATTTATTGATGGTAATGGCCACTACAACAACTCCACGTTCCATGGTGAGGTTGTCAACTCTGGGTTGCTTGGTGATTTTTCTGCCAGGCATCACAAAGCTGATTCCTTTTTCTCCGGAACTAACCACTGTTGATGCTCCTGAACCTGGGGTGCCTTCAAAGTCGATGGATTTAATTTGTCCCAGTTGGAATGTAACAATGCTCCCTTTGTGGAAGAATGTTACGGTGTTGTCCTGGATTTTCTGAAGCTCTCCCTGAAGTTTTTCACCGGTCTTGGTGGTGATAGTGTGTTGGGAGAAGCTGATGGCCGGCAATGCTGCGAGCAGGAGGGTAATAAAATGTTTGATCACGTTGTTCGTCATTAGTTGGATAACGATTCAAATCTAGGGCATATTGTGCCTTTTGAAACGTGCACAGGAAGAACTAAATAACAGTCTCCTGTTAATTCGTAACTTTGGCGTCAAATGAAGATATTATATGGTTACCTGAAAGGGTATTGGAAACTGGTTCTGCTGGCCCTGTTGCTGGCTGCTGTGAATCAGATTTTTTCGCTGTTGGATCCTTATATTTTTAGTCATGTTATCGATGATTATGTGACGCAGTTCGGGAAGTTCTCAAAACCGGAATTCTTTAAAGGGGTCGGTTTGTTGCTTCTGGCTGCTATCGGTGTCGCTTTTGTTAGCCGTGTGGCAAAGAATTTCCAGGATTATTATGTGAATGTGATTACCCAACGTGTGGGTGCACGAATTTATGCGGACGGTATCCGCCATAGTTTGGAACTGCCTTATGAAGTGTTTGAAGATCAGCGGAGCGGGGAGACCTTGGGTAAGCTGCAAAAAGTGCGCACCGATGTAGAAAGGTTGATCAGTGCCTTTGTAAATATTCTGTTTACATCATTGGTGGCGATTGTTTTTGTGACCGTTTATGCGGTGAATGTTCATTGGTTGATTGCTCCGGTTTACTTCAGCGTGATTCCGATACTTGGGGTGATTAGCTCTGTATTGAGTAAAAAGGTGAAGAAGATTCAGAAGATTATTGTAGGTGAAACAACTGCACTTGCGGGATCTACAACAGAGTCGCTTCGGAATATTGAGTTGGTGAAGAGTCTGGGTTTGGCCGGACAGGAAATTTCCCGGTTAAACGCAACTACTGATAAAATCCTGAAACTCGAATTGAAAAAAGTGCGGTACATCCGTAGCTTGAGTTTTATTCAGGGGACACTGGTGAATCTGCTCCGCACAGGAATTATGTTCATGATGTTGTACCTTATTTTTACCAAGGCGATTTCGATAGGTGATTTCTTTACAATGTTTATTTATTCGTTTTTCATTTTTGGCCCGCTGCAGGAATTGGGAAATATTATCAATATCTACCGCGAAGCAGAGGTATCACTGCAGAATTTTAAGGAGATACTGGATATTAAACCGGAGGCACGTCCTGATAAACCGGCAGCACTGGGACAGATTCATTCTTTTGAATTGAAGGATGTTGTGTTTAAGCATCAGTCGGCAACTTCCAGAGCGGTGAGCGAAATCTCTATAAAGGTGCAGGAAGGGGAGACAGTGGCTTTTGTGGGACCCAGTGGTTCAGGGAAAACTACGTTGGTGAAATTACTGGTTGGATTGTATCAGCCTCAGGAAGGGAAGGTGTTGTACAATGGAATTCCTTCTGAACAAATTAGTCTGGATGATTTGCGTGCTCAAATTGGACTTGTCACACAAGACACCCAATTGTTTTCAGGAACTATCCGTGAAAATCTGCAGTTTGTAGCACCTGGAGCGAGTGATGAAGCCTGTCTTGATGTGTTACATAAAGCTTCGTTGAAAAGCTTGCTGCAGCGTGCAGAAAAAGGGCTGGATACTGTAATCGGGGAAGGTGGTGTGAAAGTTTCAGGAGGTGAAAAGCAACGATTGTCGATTGCCAGAGCCTTATTGCGTCGTCCTTCATTGCTGGTTTTTGATGAAGCAACTTCTGCGTTGGATTCATTAACGGAAGAAGAGATTACCGGAACAATTCGTGATATCTCTGAAAACCGAAGTCATATTTCGATCCTGATTGCTCACCGTCTATCAACAGTTATGCATGCAGATGTGATTTATGTGTTGGAGAAAGGTCATGTAGTTGAATCCGGTCGTCATGATGATTTGATTGCGATGAAAGGGCTGTATTATGCCATGTGGCGTCAGCAGATTGGTGAACGTAAATCTTTATCAGCAGCTCCGGTATTGATGAAGTGATGGAAAACCGGTTTTCAAAATTTGTCAATGAATTGTCGGAATTAAATCCGGTTACACTCCCGGGTGACGCAGCGCATCAGTTACTGGCTCCACAACATCGTAAACCTGCCGGTGATTATCTGAAAGAACTTAGTAATTATAAAGTGGCTGCAGTGATGGCGACATTTGTTCCTTTGGAAGAGGGTAATGATGCCGGTATTATGTTGATAGAACGTACCGGCGGCGCAGATGTGCATGCCTCTCAAATCAGTTTTCCCGGCGGCAAACAGGAGGTCGGAGAAGATTTAGATTTTACCGCGAAGCGTGAAATGGAAGAGGAGGTAGGTGTTAGTATAGATATGATTAATATATTGTTTCCATTGACACCGTTATTTATTCCGCCAAGCAATTTTCTGGTGCATCCGTTTCTGGGATATATTCATGCTGTTCCTGAGTTAAAGCTTAGTGAAGCGGAAGTGAAAAGAGTTCATATATTTAGTGTAAATGAGTTTCTGAATCCTGAAAATATCCTTGAGGGAACTTTTGGAAGTGCTCGTGGTTATTCTGTAAATGCACGCTATTTCAAAATTGGTGATGTGGTTGTCTGGGGAGCAACTGCGATGATGTTGAGTGAAATTGCGGAGTTGATTAAACCAGTTTATAATCAAAGGAAATAGAAAAGGGGCCCATTTTGCGAGCCCCCTTTCAGTTGAATATGATGTTTTAATTAGTTCCAGTCAACAAGGCGGCCAAGATCTCCGCATTGTACATTTAATACTTCTCCTGTTAGATTATCAGTGATGAAGGCAAGTACTTTGTATTTGCTGCTTGAGTTCGATTTTTCAATCAAGTCAATCTGGTAGCTGAATACCTGGCTTCCACCTGGTACAAGTGCAGATGGTACGATTGATTCTCCACTGGCAGGTGATATCACTTTGCGAACTACATTTTTATGTACGTAGTTGGTGATTGGATTTCCAAGTGCAAAGAATGGATTTCCTGCTGTGTTATTGTATGCATTCGCTTGTGAAAACATTGGACTTGGATTTGAAACCATGTCTTCAATCAGGTATGCATGCATGCGGTAAGATGAAG
>JBIIRF010000349.1:0-3034 GCA_044341715.1 Bacteroidia bacterium
CAGGTAATTGAACTCACTCCTGAAGACACTAAAAAGAACTATTTTAAGATTGTATTGAATATTGACAAAACCGGAAAGTTTGTAAGCGAAGCTAAAATCTACGAAAAAAGCGGAGGCATCCTTACCTACTCAATTGTCAAATTCACACCCAATATTGCTGTTACAGAGGATGTATTTGTTTTTAACAAGTCAAAGTTTCCGGGTGTTGATGTAGTTGACTTGCGCTAATTGCACAAGACTGGTCTTCAAACACTTAGAAGGATGCCTAATTTTAGGTGTCAACACATAATCTAAGTGACTGGTTTTCAGCACTTTTAAAATACTCAACCCGAACTTCGTCTACCAAGAATAAAAGAACGTTCGCCAAAGAAAAACATCTTTTTACCAAGGATTTTCTATCAATTTCTATTCATGTCTGTAATTGCAAAAAAATTACAGCTAAATGAAGAAGCTCTCTACTTTCCTTAAAAGGATTTCATTGATTTTAACTTTCATCTTGCTTTCGCAAACAGCATGGTCAGCAAGGTATTCAAGTTCGGCAGTTAGCCAGCTTAATAACGGACAAACTGTAAATCCCGGAACTACAGGCCATCAGGTACTCCGCGTTGATCTTGTTGGAACCGGAAACAATGCTGGTCAGAGCTGGGATTTAAACTCCATACAATTTGCACTTACAAACAATACGAATTATAGTTCTGCAAAATTGTACTATCGTTCCAACAACTCCAATTTTGGTGGTGCATCGTTAATTGCTACTATAAACAATCCTGGAGCTTCTATTACATTCAACAGTTTCTCTACTACTCCTACTGCATCAGGTGGCTCAGGAAGTACATTGTATTTATGGTTAGTGGTAGATATCAAATCAACAATCACCTGCAATGGAAACAGCATAGATGCTTCTGTTCCTTCAAACGGAATCGATATAGGTGGTAATGGAGGTGGTACGAAAACACCAACAACTAATAATCCCACCGGAAATGGAAATATATCATCATCGGTTACTCCATCTGTGAGTATTGCCACTGGAACTACTTCTATTTGTGCCGGAACGAACACCACCTTTACAGCATCTCCAACCAATGGAGGTTCTACTCCCTCCTATCAATGGAGAATAAACGGAAACAATGCAGGTACAAATAATGCAACTTTCTCGACAACCGCATTGCAGAATAATGATATAGTAACCTGTATTCTGACAAGTAATAATGCATGCGCGAGTCCTTCCACCGCCACTTCGAATTCGTTAACAATGACAGTGTCGGCAACACCTACATCAACAATTAGTCCTTCGGGCAATCAATATATCTGCGGCAGTTCAGGATTATTGCAGCTCACCGCAAATAGCAATCTGGGAAGTGGTATAAACTATCAATGGAAAAAGGATGGTGTAAATATTTCCGGAGCAAATGGAACTACGTATGATGCTACATCATCCGGTATTTATACTGTAGTTATAAGCAATTCATCCAATACATCATGCTTTACTGAATCTGCTGCAACAACCGTCCATTTTGTGCAAATTTCAGCTTCAGCAATTTTATCAGACTCATCTATATGCTATGGAAGTTCGACACAACTTAGCGCATCTGTTAAACCAGGGTCAAATGGAGGAACATATTCAAACAATAACTCATTCAGTATTCCTGATAACAATGCAACGGGAGCATCTTCAACGATATCAGCCGGTGGTTTACCTTCATCTTTAACAGGTCTAACGATTAGGGTTACCGCAAATGTGATCCACCAATTCAATGGCGATGTGGAACTATATCTTGTTCGTCCGGGTGGTACTTTGGGAACCGGTAGTTCCGGAACAAATTTTCGCTCTCCTGTTGCCGGACAATCCATTCTCCTCTCCAGCGATAATGGTGGAAGCGGACAAAACTACACTGGAGTTATCTTCAGTGATGCTGCCACTACACTCATTTCTACTGTAACCGGCAATCAAAATATTACCGGTGAATACCGACCTGAACAATTATTCTCTACACTGACCGGCAACCCAAATGGAACCTGGACTCTCATTGCAGTAGATGATGCGGGAACAGATGTAGGTACGCTAACATCATGGACGATTGAATTCAGTTATGCTTCAGGTATTACATACTCCTGGACTTCACTTCCATCCGGTTTTTCGTCGAGTATCGCTAACCCCGGAACAGTCAATCCGACACAAACGACAACCTATATTGTGAATGCCACAGAGACAACAAGTGGTTGCTCTGTCGCTGATTCTGTTACACTAACTATAAATGGAACAGTGGTACCAACGGCATCTGTCACTCCTTCAGGATCGCAAAATATTTGTCCACCACAAACATCCTTAACACTTACTGCTTCCAGCTCGCTTTCGTCTCCAACTTATCAATGGTATAAAAACGGAACAGTCATTGCTGGAGAAACAGGAAGTACACTCTCCGTTAATAGTGGTGGTGCTTATTCAGTAATCGCGAGTGGTATCCCATCTGAAGGTTGCGTTGCTTCTTCCAATGAAGTTCCGGTCTTCTTTCATTCCAGCCCTGTAGTACAAGTAGCTAACGACACAATGATCTGTGCGGGTGGTACAGCGCAATTGACTTCAGCCGGATCAATCAGCGAGACACAACAATTTACCCAAGGAAACTCAGTAAATATTCCTGATAATTTAACTCCAATTGAATCAAATATTAATGTAAGTAACCTCCCAACCTCTTTAAGTGGAGTTACGGTCAGTGTATCAATTAATTCAACGCACACCTATAATACTGATCAGGAATTTTATCTTGTACGTCCGGGTGGTAGTTACTCAAACACAGTAAATGGAACAAATCTCCTCACAACAATTAGCGGACAATCAGTTGTATTAAGTACAGACAACGGTGGCTCAGGTGACAATTATGATGTAGTATTTACAGATAGTGCCGCAGTATTGGTATCGTCATTATCTGCTAGTAACGTTACCGTAAATGGCTTCAAACGTCCTGAGCAGTTATTATCAACCTTAACCGGCAACCCAAATGGAACCTGGAAGCTTGTCGCCTTGGATGATGAA
>JBIIRF010000350.1:0-3033 GCA_044341715.1 Bacteroidia bacterium
ATCCTTTTCGCTAAAGCTCCTGCAATCTGACGCAGTAAAACATTGTAACGACCTTCTTTTTCGATTACAACAGTGGTGCGTTCGTTTTCAGTGCTTGCTTTCGGATGCCATGCAACCAGGTATTTTCCCTCGTGGTAACGGAGATATTTAACACTTCCGCTGATGGGATACCAGTTAACGTGTACGTTGATCGGCGACATAAAAATGGAAACCTGTTTTCTTTTTTCTTTGAAGAATTCAGTTTCGACTGTGTCTTCAATTACTACAACTTTGCCATCGCAGGGAGCAATGATCAGTTTCTCGCCTAAACTTTGGTGACGTGCAGGAACACGGAAGAATTGCAGAATAATAAAGAAGAAGGCAATACTGAGCACAGCAAATGATGGTATTACATAGGGTATGTCGCCAAGGAAATAATAAACAGCTGCATTTAATACAGCTAAAATTAAAATGGTCATCCCGATGATGGTGAAACCTTCTCTATGTATGGTCATTGCTTTTTTATTTTCCGGGATTGTTCCCGATTAGAATTGTTGCTGACTTCTTGTTATTGCCAATAGATAGTTTAAATAAAAAGGCGAAGAGATTTAATTCCTGTTGAAATTAAACCTCTTCGCCCAAATTAGAACTTAGTAACTTCCGCGTGAACGGGTAGCAGTACCTACTTTTTCAAGAGCGAAAATGTAAGCTGCAATACGCATGGATGTTTTATATTTTTCAGAAACCTTCCACACATTGGCAAAGGCCTGCTTCATCCAGCGATCAGCGCGACGGTTGATCTCTTCTTCGCTGTAGTAATAACCGGTGCGGTTTTGTACCCACTCGAAGTAAGATACCGTTACACCACCGCCGTTAGCAAGAATATCCGGAATGATGATAATTCCTTTCTTGTTGAGAATTTCGTCGGCTCCTGCTGATGTAGGTCCGTTGGCTCCTTCAACAATCAGTTTCGCTTTGATCTTGGATGCGTTCTCTGCAGTAATTTGATTTTCGAGGGCGCATGGTGCAAGAAGATCTACATTTAACTCCAGTAATTCTTCCGCTTTAATGGCGGTTGCTCCTTTGAATCCTTTCAATGTTCCGCCGTTTTTCGCGCAATGTTCAATCGCTGCTTTGATGCTGATTCCTTTCGGATTGTAGAATGCTCCTGTGTGATCAGAAATTCCAACTACAGTGATTCCGTTCAGTTCAAAATGTTTTGCAGTGATGGATCCAACGTTACCAAATCCCTGTACAGCTGCTTTGAGCTTTTTCGGGTTGAGTTTCATTTTGGCAATCGCTTCGAGTGCTGCAGTGCATACTCCGCGTCCTGTAGCTTCTACACGGCCTTGTGATCCTCCGAGGTGAAGTGGTTTTCCGGTTACTACGCCTGGTGTGAATCCTCCGTTTACTTTGCTGTATTCGTCAACAATCCACGCCATCTCACGGCCACTGGTGTTTACATCCGGTGCAGGAATATCTTTATCTACTCCAAATACATCAGCCATAGCAGAGGTATATGCACGTGTCATTCTCTCGAGTTCTCCAACGCTCATCTTACGTGGATCACAATTGATTCCTCCTTTTGCTCCGCCGTAAGGAATATCGGCAATCGCGCATTTCCATGTCATCCATGCTGCTAACGCTTTTACTTCGTCAGCTTCTACTTCGGGTGAATAACGGATTCCTCCTTTCGATGGTCCGAGTGCAGTAGAGTGAATTACACGGTATCCGTCGAATACACGTACAGAACCGTCATCCATCTTCACCGGAAGATTTACTTCGATAAGCTTGGATGGGCTTTTCAATATTTCATACAGGTCCGGCTCAAGTTTTAACATCTTTGCCGCTATGTCGAATCGTTGAATCATTGCTTCAAACGGATTCATGTTGTCCTGTACTTTGGCAGTGGCCATTGCTAAAGCGGCACTGTCTTTCTTGATGAATTTCATTTTGCTCTTGCGGAGTGTGTCGTTGATGGTCTCGAGGCGGTTGCCATCTGACATCATGATGATATCACACTTCGGTGCTTTCGCTTTGATTTTTTTGGCCACTTTCACTCCGTCCATCGCTGTTCTGACTTTGGAGTTGAGGTTGTATTCTACGAAGGCCATTGCAGGCTTTTGTGAGCCCATCTTAGCGAGACAATCTTCGCCTGTTGGAAATACTTTTACCTCGCATTCAGCGGTGGTGCTTTCCAGGTGATCTTTTAGAATCTCGAGTTGCAGAGCGTCGTCTTCAATAACAAAAATCAGGGGTTTGACTTTCTGTGCCTTAGCTGCTTTCGATTTCTTCGAAATGTTTGTAATAGCCATGCTTGTTATCAGTAGTTTTGTGAGGCGACAAAAATAGGGAATATTTTAACTGTCCTGACTGTAAGCGACTATTTCTTCAAGTGATGTTTTTATTGGTAAGTCATTGTAATTCACGTAGTTTTCTAATCCACGCTCGTAGGTCTCCTCCTGATTTGTCCATTTCCTGCTGAAAATCACCCTGTATGTTTCGATATCGCTTGTAGGCCATGAAGTAGCAATTGTTGGGTAGTTTCATGTCGCTTTTGTACTGTGGAAAGTTCTCTCTTCGCTTGAGGTTTAAGGAGTTGATGTTCAAAATGATACTCGCAATAAATTCCGTTTTTTTTATCGACTTTTCAGCGGTTTTCATCGTGTCCGGAAGCTGTTTGTACAGGCTGTCGAGTCGGCGGGTGGCTTGTACCATGTAGCTTCCGTAGAGGGCTTCGTCTTGCTGTTCTTCCACATAACGTCGGTAAACTTCTGAGTCCTGGCCGTAGCGGTGTCGCAGAAATTGTTTGGCTCCCTGTTCTCCGACGAAGGTGGCGAAGTTTTCGTTGTAGTCGATGCTGCCGGGGAGGAATAATGTGGCATGTGATAGTTCGTGGATGATGAGCTCGGCAAGTTGTCCTTCTGATCTGCGTAACATGTTGCTGAGTATGGGATCTTTGAACCAGCCAAGTGTGCTCCATCCTCCTGTAGGGTGTAGGTCAGTGTCGTATCCTTGTTCCTGGAGTTGTTTCTTTTCTTCGATTCCTTTTTC
>JBIIRF010000051.1:0-10088 GCA_044341715.1 Bacteroidia bacterium
GAACAAACGATCATATAAACGTACTTCTGCTTTTACTGCATGAGGAGCACTCACCCAGTGAATAACGCCCTTGGGGGATAATCCGCTGGTATCTTGTCCGCTTTTACTTTCCGGATAATAACGGCAACGGATTACCGAAACTTCTCCATTGGCATCTTTCTCAAAGCCTGTACATTCCACTATAAACGCACTTTTTAATCGCACTAGTTTGCCCGGGCCAAGTCTGAAAAATTTCTTCGGAGGATCTTCCATAAAATCTTCGCGCTCAATATAGAGCTCACGACTAAATGGAATCTCCCGTGTACCTGCATCTTCTGCTTCAGTATTGTTCTCCGTGGTGAGCAATTCAGATTGTCCTTCCGGATAATTTTCAATAACAAGTTTCACCGGATCCAGTACTGCCATTACGCGAGTAGCACGTTTATTCAGATCTTCTCTTACGCAGAATTCAAGAAATCCTACATCGATTATATTCTCTCTGCGGGCTACTCCTACACGCTCAGCAAAATTGCGAATACTTTCAGGTGTAAATCCACGACGACGCAGTGCACTGATGGTTGGCATCCGCGGATCATCCCAGCCGCGAACATGTCCTTCTTTAACGAGTTGCAAAAGTTTGCGTTTACTCATCACTGTATAGTTCAGGTTGAGTCGTGCAAATTCATATTGATGGCTCGGAAACAATTCCAGTTGCTGAATGAACCACTCATACAACGGACGATGTACTTCGAATTCGAGTGTGCAAATGGAATGAGTTATATTTTCAATCGCATCACTTTGTCCATGCGCGAAATCATACATGGGATAAATACACCACTCATTTCCTGTACGATGATGTGCCGTATGTTTTATACGATAAATAATCGGATCACGGAAATGCATGTTGGGAGATGTCATGTCGATTTTCGCTCTCAGTACTTTCTCTCCGTCACGAAACTCTCCTTTACGCATCCGTTCAAACAAATCCATGTTTTCATCCACCGAACGATTACGGAACGGACTTTCCTTTCCCGGTTCTGTTGGTGTTCCCTTCATGGCCGCAATTTCTTCCGCGCTGCTATCGTCAACATACGCCAATCCTTTTCTAATTAACGTTTGTGCAAACGCATACAGCTGTGGAAAATAATCGGAAGCATATAATTCATTGGCCCATTCAAATCCAAGCCATTTGATATCGGCCTTAATACTGTCGACATACTCAGTTTCTTCCTTTTCAGGATTTGTATCGTCGAAACGTAAATTGGTTTTACCGCCAAACTGTTGTGCCAGGCCAAAGTTCACACATATCGATTTACTATGACCGATATGCAGATAACCATTCGGTTCCGGCGGGAAACGGGTCAATACCCGTCCACCATGTTTACCGTTTTTTACATCCTCAGAGATAATCTCCTCGAGGAAATTAGGACCTTTTTCTACTGACATGGTGCAAAGATAATGCGAATTGGCCGCAGATTGGCGCTGAGCGTTATGATTTGTTATGCTTTCCTGTTGAAGCGGAGAAAGCAGTGAAGCTCCGAGGTGTTGTTTTAAAAATCTCTTACAATCGTTCCAGGGCCCGTTGAATGCGGGAGTTGACTTCTTGCTTACCGAGTAATTCTACCATTCCGAAGAGATCGATACCGCTGCCTTGTCCGCTAACAATCACACGGAAGAGCTGCAGAACATCTCCGGGCTTGAGTCCCTGATTTGTTGCCAGTTGTTCAAAGGCAGACTTAGTCTCCTCCGCAGTATAACCGGCGACACCCGACAGCTGATCAGGCAAGGCGACGAAGAACGTTTTTGCCTTATCATTCCAGCGTTTGGCAATAACCTTCTCATCATACGAATCCGGCAATTCAAAAAGGTATTTACCTGTCTCATAAAAATCATGCTCGAACTGCACGCGGTCTTTGAGCAATTTTACGGCACCAGTAGCGAATTCAATTGTTGCTTTTGGATGGTCTTTCCCCAGTTTTTCTGCAATAACGGAGACAAAACGTTCCCCAAGTTCAGCATCAGGCTTTGAACGCAGACGTTGTTCATTGAACCATTTGGCCTTCTCCGGATCGAAGCGGGCGCCGGCTTTCTGCACACGATCAAAACTAAATGCAGCAATCAACTCCTCCATAGAGAACATCTCCTGCTCGGTTCCCGGATTCCATCCCAGGAAAGCAAGCATATTCACGAAAGCATCCGGGTAATACCCTTTCTCTCTGTAACCCGAAGAAATTTCTCCGCTGGCCGGATCCTTCCATTGCAATGGGAAAACAGGAAATCCGAGACGATCTCCATCACGTTTACTGAGCTTACCATTTCCCTCGGGCTTCAGCAATAAAGGGAGATGGGCATATAACGGCATCGGAGTACCGAGATATTGATATATCAAAATATGTGCAGGTGCGGAGGGCAACCACTCTTCACCACGGATAGCATGCGTAATGCCCATCATGATATCATCAACGATATGCGCAAGGTGATAGGTCGGCATACCATCTGCTTTGATCAATACTTTATCATCAACAAGAGAACTGTCGAAGTTAACCTCGCCTCTTATCATATCCGTAAACGTTAGTGTATTTCCGGGTATAACTTTCAGACGAATCACATATGGCGTACCCTGATCAAGCAGGTGTTGAACTTCCTGTGAAGGCAATGTGAGTGAATTCCGCATTCCCATTCGGGTTTGCGCATCGTATTGCCATCCCTGCACTCCGTTCTCCTCTGCATTCTTCCGTGCCAGATCGAGATCTTCCGGGCGATCGAAAGCATAATACGCATTCCCCTGTTCAAGCAACTGAGTGGCGTATTGGAGATAAAAACCCTTCTCTTTACGTTCACTCTGGCGATAGGGCTCATGTGGTCCACCAAATCCAACGCCTTCATCGGGAATGATACCACACCAACGCAAGGCCTCAATGATATACTCCTCCGCACCCGGTACATAGCGGTTCTGATCGGTATCTTCAATCCGAAGAAGGAACTGACCATTTTGTTGCTTAGCAAAAAGATACGCATACAAGGCGGTACGAACACCTCCCATATGAAGGGGTCCGGTAGGAGAAGGGGCGAAACGGGTACGAACTGACATTTTTCAGGGGGAATTTCAAAGACAAGCGGTAGGATCTGTCCGTTACAAAAATAGCGAAAGAACCAATCCTCTCCTTAGAAACCGGGTATTTAGGCTGATAAATGGTCCGAAAAGCTTAAATAGATTACTTTACGTGTGTACAGATCTAAAACAGAAAGCTACCTGTTTGAGATGGAATTGTTGGTGCAAGTTGCTAATTCTGTTTTAAGGCTTATTTACCATTTTAATACCCTATCGGTATCAGGCAGAAAGAAAAACCGTCATTTATATTTTCACCAGGCCTGTCGTCAAAGCAAATATCACCAGACCGGTACGGTTTTTTATTTCCAGCTTATAAAATACACTCTCGCGGTAACCATGCACTGTATGAAGAGTCACCCCCATATCGTCGCCGATTTGTTTGTAGGTTTTTTCACTGCAGCATAAAATCACAAACTCTTTCTCTCGTGCACTCAGCGTAGATAAAAGGCGCATGTAGTTGTCGCGCAAATATTGTGTTTCGGGCGTTTTTTCATTCATGGTGAGGCTTTTCACCACTTCCGCGCTATAATAAAATCCGTTTTCATGTACTTCCATCAAGACCTTCTCAAACATTTCCGGTGTTGAATCTTTGAACAGATACGCATTCGCTCCTTTCCGAATCATATTACGGATGGTCTCCAGTTCATCATTCACGCTTAAGGCAACAATTTTCAAATCAGCATATTTATCCCGCAAAATTTTCACCGCCTCTCCGCCATCCATAATCGGCATATTCACATCGATCAACACAATATCCGGCATATCACCATTTTGCTCGCGCTGCTCAATTTGTTCTACCAGTTCTTTACCATTGGCTGCTTCCGAAAGCACCGTAAAACCATTAATATTTTCAAGCAGTAAACGAATTCCTTTACGCACCAATTGGTGATCATCAGCAAGGGAGATGTTAATTTTCATAGTGGACTTCAATTAGAATGAATGCGGATTGCGTGCGGTGAATTTACTATAATTCCATTTGATTATTCGGGAAAGTAAAAGTTATCGTACTGCCACCACCGTTACGGCTTGCGATAACCAAATCCCCTTTGATCAGTTGAGCCCGTTGCTTCATACTGATCAGGCCCATCGAAGTAGATCTGCTTTCGTCATTTGAGAAGCCTTTACCATCATCTTCGAAGACCATCGAAATCATCTCTCCGTCTTCCTTAAAGCTGATCCAGGCGTTCTTCGCTTCTGCGTGACGAATTGTGTTGGTCAGACATTCACGAATCATGTGAAATGTAACTACCTTGGTGGAAGACTGAATAATCTTCATATTCTCCGGCCAGGTAAAATGTATCGGCAATCCGGTACGACGCGTTGCACGGTCAATTAATTGTTCGATAGAAGCTTTCAGGCCAATAGCACTAACAATATCCGGACTCAATCCTCTGGATATACTACGCACCGAGTCCAATGCATCCTTCACACTTGCCTGCACCTCCAGCATCATCGACTCCTGTTTTTCCTCCGGTGTCTTCCTAAGGTTACCAATCTGAAGAATACTAAATGTCAGCAACTGTCCCACTTCATCATGCAGATCACGCGCCACCTCCTTAAGTGTTTGTTCTGCCACATCCATGCGGATGCTATTCATCTCCTCGCGGAAATGGAGCTGCATTTGCTGCAATTCACTCTGATGCCGAAGTCGCCTGTTCCGACTGCTGAGTAATAGGTTAAACAATAACATCAGCAGGAGCAAAAGTACTACGGTGATGATCGCGACAAAAATCGCGAACTGAGAGCCGTTTTGTTCCATATAATTCCTGCGCTGATAATAAGGTACCAGCAACCGTAAACGAAGGTCATTATTTTAATTAGGAAGGTAACATATTTAGGGTCCGCAAATCCAATCATATCCTGCGAGAGTGTAGCTGTAATTGGAATGGAGGTAATGTGATCAATAAGTGTTGCTGCGGCAAACCAATTAATTATATTTAAAGATGGGTGGCTATCTGAATTGTCCATTTGATCTTTCAGATAATAAAATGCGACCACAGCATTCATCGCCTGTAAGATCAAATACGTATATGTTGCGATATATCTGATCCCTTGAAAAAAACTGATG
Source organism: Bacteroidia bacterium (assembly GCA_044341715.1). Lineage (GTDB taxonomy): Bacteria > Bacteroidota > Bacteroidia > AKYH767-A > OLB10 > JAJTFW01. The sequence continues at coordinate 5,160 of JBIIRF010000051.1, forward strand.
TTTAAAACATGAATAAATATACATAGAACAGTTGCACTTTTGATTAATTTTATATTTCTTTTATCAGATAAGTCATCCGTAAAAAGCTTAACTATCATCCATGTCAATGGCATACAAATTAGATTGAAGGTCCAACTTGTTTCAATTCTAGAATAAGCCATGTGACTTGAAATCAATGTGTGAAGGCCATAGACAATAACTATATAACTTAATTTCCTTTCAACATCATTTAACCTCCTGAAAAAAACCAGCGCAGTAATTAAGTAGCAATAGGCAGACAAATGCAGCCATGGCTTCCTTAAAAAGACTTCGAAAAAAAACTCTATATTCATATTTACCGAGTGGTAAATATAGTATTTTCTTTAAGGATTTAACCTTCCGCACTCAGGTGGACAGGGAGAACCAATCTCCAAACTCAACCTTTCATACACCTTATCTGCACTGCCATCGTAGGATTTATTCGGGTCAATTAATTTTACTCCATATTGATCTTTCAGGGTAAATACCGCGGTAAATCCACGTTGGTATTCCGGGTTGGTTTGAGGGTTACGGTCGTTGAATGTTTCAATCAAATAATCGGGGACATAGGCATTTTCGATTTTGATGATATGTCCGCCCATGGTTGCCGGATTATTCATATCGGCGCCGGCTATGTTCTCTTCAATATACTCTTTGATATTTTCCCATCGGTAATAACGTGATTTCCGGATTCTGGGATCGCTACTTCCTAAAGGCGGCTGCATCCATCCTTCCACTTTTACTTTGGAAAGATAGTTGATGTGCAAACCTTCTGCTGCGCTTGATCCGGGTTCGATGGGAGGTAAGGTTGTTCCGGCCCCGATATAAAGTTGACGATCAAAAATCCGATAGTTCGTTTCGTCGGTGGTATCTGTCGCATTCACCTCACACATGATAAATACCATGCGATTGTCGTCGGTGAGTCCGGGGTAAAAACGTATGCCCCCGTTGCCATTAGCAATACTACCTACATATAATGTTGAAAGATCTTTCGCCGAGATCATTGGGTCTATAAACAGAGGTGGGTGGATCACACCGTCAGTAGTAATTTCAAAGTAGCTATAGCGGCTACCGATTAATCTTCCGTATTCCTTGTATTCGATCGCTGTTTTTGTGGTAGACATATATGATAGATATATGACAAATATCGTAAACAATTTAAATAAACATCCCCCTCTTTAAGACCCCACCCACCCCCCTGTTTATAGCCCCCTGTAAAAAGGGGGGTCAGGGGGGTTGTTTCTAACCGGGTCGGGGGGCGGTTTTTACCGTTTCTTTGGGATACCTAATCGAAGATCGCTATCCGCTCTTAACTACTACTTTGAAAGTCACATTAGCGGGGGTTTCCCTGCTGACTGAAAGCCAAAACTTGGAATAAAACCCATTTAGATCCTTCCACCTTTTTCTGCTTTAACAAAAACGGGGACTTCTCCAGGGTCCCCGTTATTTTTTTGTGAAGTTTAGGGTTGTATTTCAGTTTATCGCATTCCCATCTTATTTATCCGGGCAATTATGATGCAAAAACATTTCCGGTTGTATGGTGATATCCTGAATATTTCAATAGTTGCTCAACCGCATAATTCCATGTATTTATCGGCTTGTCCAATTGAAGTAACAAACTGAAAAAAAGTATTGATATTCAGGATGAAGAATTTATACTATAACGAATCTACTATTGTCGCTTCGAACCACTCCTGCTCAGCACATCTCCATAACTTTGCCTGACCGCTTAAATCGTTGCACGAAATTGCCATAACTTATTCGGTCCACCCTTCAATTTAGTTAAAACATTTCATCCAATGCCATCCAACAAAACATATATCATCGGCGATATTCACGGCTGTGCGAAGACCTTTCGGAAAATGGTTGAAGAAGTGATACAACTGAAGAAAGAAGATTCACTTTATTTACTCGGTGATTATATTGACCGCGGACCCAATAGTAAAGGAGTAATTGATTTTATCCTGGAGTTGCGCGATGCCGGGATGCAAGTGTTTACATTAAGAGGTAACCACGAGCAATTAATGATAGAAGCAGTGAATAGTCCGGCTGTAGAAAGAATGTGGTTACAGAATGGCGGTGATAAAACACTAAAAAGCTTTGGGGTTTCAACAGTCAGGGAAATTCCTGTTGCCTATATAAAATTTTGTCTGGATACCTCCTTCTACTTTGAAACGGATGACTTTCTATTGGTACATGCCGGATTAAATTGCAGTGCGGAAGATCCTTTGCAGGACAAAATGTCGATGATGTGGACCAGGGATTTTAATGACGAGAAGAAGTACCTGCAAGGGAAAATACTGATTCACGGACACACTCCTATAACAAGCGATGTATTGCTCGCACAAAAGTTCGAGAGTCCTCTGAATCTGGATGGTGGCTGTGTATACAGGGGATTCAGCGGAAAAGGAAACCTGTATGCATTAGATTTCTATACGCAATCTTTTAAAGAAGTAAGGAATATTGATTGATATTGGGGTTTAACGGTAACATGCCAAGGTAGTTTTGAGGAAATATATTTATGAACGGAATTTCATCGTTTCCTCTCCTTCCTGATTTTAATAATACCCTAAAAACAATACTTCAACCATAATTCGTACTGTTGTAATGGCTACACTCAAAATTTATCGCCATTTATAGTACCTTTACCAACCCAAAACATAACAATGCATACTTACGATAATTCCATCAACGCCCTTCCCGGTAAAAGAAGAAGAGATCTTATTCCTGTGTGGATGAAACCTTTTATTTTCCTCTTCCTGCTTTTTGGTATTACCGGAGTGTATGGTATCTGGCAGAATTTTATAGGGAATGAATCAGAAACCTCTATCTACGGATTGGAATCTTTCACCGTATTTTCTGCGCTTGGTGTTATCCTCAAATGCATTATGTTTTTTAAAGCCATTACCGCCTATGGACTATGGATGGAAAAAGATTGGGCAATTAAATTTGGACTCATCGACGCAATTTCCGGAATTATTATCTGCATAGGTGTAATGGTGGTATTGCCGTTCATCGAACTCGTGGAAAATGTAAACCGCTTAAATTTCCGTTTTGAAATTCTGTTGCTTATTCCTTATTTGGTGGAATTGATCAGGATGCGCAAAGCCTGGGATGACCCGAATGCCGTTGTCCCGAATTTGTTTCCCGGTAGGCCCGTACCATCTGTACCAACCATGCCTGTAGCACCTGTTCCTTCTCCTGCAGTTGAACCAAAGAAAGAAGAAATAATCGACAAAGAAGATCATTCACGGTTCATGCCGAAATAGTTTATAATTCCAGATTAGCGCCAGGTCGTATTTAAATGACGAGAGGAAGTGAAGTAAATTGTTATCGCTGTTTCAGTAATTACTTACCAGGAAATTAATCACATTTTTATGGATATAATTCATCGCAAAGATCAATAGCGTGCGGTAATCTCATATCATTTGTTAGTGAAAAAAATTCCAGCATTAATTCTTATTAAGCAAATAATAAGAAGCATTAAGTACCGAAGCGAAACTTACCCAGAGCAGATAGGGTATATTCACATAGGCCGCTAAACGATCCAAACGATAGAAGTGGAAAATCATTGTAAAAATTGAAAGCCACATTACGACTATTTCCAGCAAGGCCCAACCAATCTCCTGAAAATAGAAAAAGAGAAAGCTCCACCCGAAATTCAGAAACAACTGAATAAAATATATCTGCATAGCCTTATTTCTGTCGCTCGAAACCGGCAAGGACCATATCCGGAAAAAGGAATATCCCATCAGGAGATACAATAGTGTCCATACGGGACCGAATACAGTATTTGGTGGATTGAATGATGGCTGCCGAAGAGTTGAATACCATTCGGGGATAGCCTCCGCCGTGAAAAAGCCAGCCACTCCTCCGCATAAAAGTGGAATAAACAGGGAGATCAGCAGTCGGACTAAGGGAGATTTCATAGACAAATGTACCGATAAAGGCGGTTTCTGCTTCCTAATGCAAGCAAATGTGAAAGATTTTTTCAACCGAACATTCTGTTGAAGTAGAAATATTTTTAACTTTCACTCCTGAAAAGCAATGTTCGCTTTTCATTAAACACGCGTTGAAATGAAAACATCCATCCTTCTTACCCTGGCACTTCTGCTGGGCCTGCACGTTCATGCACAGCACCGAACCTGCCTTACACCGGATCCCGATCCCTCCATCTTACGAAAATGGCAACAGGAGCGCACTGCATCAAAGGCGCTTCGGGGAGGAACATCGTATCCCTATCGTTCGATCTCCTTGTTCATGCACATTATTGTGGAAGATAAAACTCCCACTTCTACTCCGGCGCAATTGCAACAGATGGTTGATATAGCAAACCAGTACTTTGCACCCGTGAACATGCATTTTACTATCTGCGGATTCGATTATGTATTTCTAGCTGATAATATGACAGGATGGGGACCGGGCTTTATCAATATGATGGCCGATAATTACGATCGTGAAGGTTACATCAATGTGTACACTACTTTCGACATTCCTTTTGCCGCAGGAGCCGCTACCTCCCCTTCACCAGGGAGTCCCGATCAGATTTATTTAGTCAGTTATCTATTCAGCCAAAACTTCCCGATACAACAAACAGGGGGAGTGTTTGCGCATGAACTCGGACATATATTCTCCCTGCCGCATACACATGCCAATTTGGGTGGGCCTATTGGTACAGACGAACTCGTAAACGGAACAAACTGCGCGACATCAGGCGACTTTTTTTGCGATACACCTGCTGACCCGAATCTGGCAGCGTTTCCCGGACGTGTTGATAGTTTATGTAACTATACAGATAACATAAACACGGATGCAAACGGAGACCTGTTTCAACCCGATACAAGAAACATCATGTCGTTTAGTCCGTACAGTTGTTATGATCATTTCTCGGCAGAACAACTCGATCAGATG
>JBIIRF010000352.1:0-3007 GCA_044341715.1 Bacteroidia bacterium
TTCGATAAAGATTTAAAGTCGATGCTGCCATTTTTATGAAAGGGGGTCACCAGTGCAACACCGGTTCCGGTCAACTTTTTACTAGGCATTGTCATTGCGGAAGGATTTTAGGTAGTGGTTAATCTGATCGATAAACTGTTGTTGTCCGGTATTCTCCTGAATACTGATCATGAAATCATAAAAAGGAGTGGAAAGCCGATCGTACTTTCCAATTTTAAAGCGAGCTTTTGAACTGGCAACAATATAGCGGAAAGTGATACTGTTCCCAGTATGGAGGTCAATGAGGATATCAAAATCTTTCTGCACGAAATTTTTAACTACCGGAGCAATGGGTTTGTAGTACCAGTTCAGATCTTTTAGGGTGAAGAAGTCGAGGCCCAGCTTCGCAAAACGCATTGCCGGCAACTCTTTCTGATCATAGTATCCAAGAGCGAGAACTTCCTTGTGATGATTCTCGCGGATATCTTTTACATATTTTCGAATAAGCTCGAAGTCTTTCTCATTGGTAGAATCGTACAGAATGCCGATCGATTTTGCATCATTAAAAGTAATCAGCTTTTTCTGACTCTCATGCTGACCATATTCCTTGAGGAAAAGGTATCGCGCAATTTTCTGGCGAAATGTTTTTTTCATGGCAGTCAGGTGTAGGGGCGATAAAGATAGTTAATATCTGATCATTGCAGAATTGCCAGGAAATCAGCTTCAGAAATGACTTTTACCCCAAGCTCTTCGGCCTTCTGGAGTTTACTCGGACCGCTATCATCTCCGGAGAGCAGGTAGGAGGTTTTTTTCGTAATTCCGGAACCGTTTTTACCTCCGTTTTCCTCGATGATTTTCTTGTATTCATCTCTGCTATGCTGGTGGAAAGTACCTGAAATTACAATGGTCAAACCTTTGAGTTTTTCAGATACTTTTTTCAACTGATGCTCTTCAGCAATTTCAAACTGAAGTCCATGATTTTTTAAACGGCGGATAATCTCCCGGTTTTTCTCCTCAGCAAAAAACTCCAGAATGCTAGCGGCGATTTTTTGTCCTACTTCGGGTGCTTCAATTAATTGTTCCTGACTCGCTGCCATCAGGGCATCAATGGCATGGAAATGACGAGCCAGTTTACGCGCAACGGTATCTCCAACGAAACGAATTCCAATAGCGAACAAAACCCGCTCGAAGGGAACCAGTTTCGAAGCAGTAATTCCTTCAATGATATTCGACGCTGATTTCTCTCCGAAACGATCCAGCAACATGATATCATTTTTATGGAGATCATAGATATCCGCAATATTCTTTAGCAATCCACGCACAACAAATAGATCGATTGTCTCGGAACCAAGTCCCTCAATGTTCATTGCTTTTCGGGCAGTAAAATGCTCGATTCGTCCTTTGATTTGTGGAGCACAACCAGCTTCATTCGGACAATAATGCTGCGCTTCGCCTTCTTTACGGATCAATAGTGTTTCACATTCCGGACATTCATCAATAAATCCAACCGGAGCAGATCCTGGTTTTCTTTTAGATACATCTACCGCCGTAATTTTCGGAATAATCTCTCCACCTTTCTCCACAAAAACGGTATCTCCTTCATGGAGTCCGAGTTTCTCAATCTGATCTGCATTATGAAGAGAGGCCCTTTTCACAGTAGTACCTGCTAGAAAAACCGGCTGTAGATTGGCCACCGGAGTTATTGCACCGGTACGTCCAACCTGATAGCTGACACTCTCCAACACTGTAGCCACCGACTGCGCCTTGAATTTATAGGCAATAGCCCAGCGAGGAGATTTGGCAGTAAATCCGAGTTCTTCCTGCTGACGGTAATTGTTCACTTTAATCACCACGCCATCGATGTCGAATGGAAGATTTTCACGAGCAGTGTCCCAATGATTGATATACCCGAAAACCTCTTCAAGTCGTGAGCATACTTTTCTATCCGATGAAATTTTAAAACCCCAGGTGATAGCCGCTTTCAATGCGTCTTCATGACTCTGATAAGATAGATTTTCTCCATAGATCGCATATAAATAACAATCCAGTTTTCGTCTGGCTACTTCAGCGCTATCCTGCAACTTCAATGTGCCAGCCGCTGAATTTCGTGGATTCGCAAATGGAGCTTCGCCAATATCGATCCGGTCTTCGTTCATCTTATCGAAAGCTGCCCTCGACATAAAAATCTCTCCTCTGATTTCGAACTCATCCGGATAATCGTTTCCATGCAGTTGCAGAGGAATTGATTTGATCGTCTTCACGTTTACAGTGACATCATCCCCCTGCACACCATCGCCTCGCGTTACAGCCTGTACCAGCTTCCCGGATTTATAAGTTAATCCAATTGCAACACCATCAAATTTCAACTCGCATACATACTCAAACTTCTCTCCCGGAACCAGTTTTCGGATACGTTCATCGAACTCGGTCAGTTCTTCTTCTGAATAGGTATTTCCCAGCGATAACATGGGATACTTATGAGGGACTGTGTTAAAGGATTTGGTGATTTCTCCTCCAACACGTTGAGTAGGGGAGTCAGGTTTTGCCAATTCAGGAAATGCTTTTTCAAGTCGTATAAGCTCTTCCAGTAACTGATCGAATTCATAATCACTTATTATAGGCTTAGCTTGCACATAATACATGTAATTATGATCATTTATTATCTTTGACAAATCAGCGATGCGCTCTGCTGCTTTGGTTTTATCCATTCCGAACTCCATGTGCCGAAGGTAAAAAAAACCATAGATATTCAACTCATTGCACTGAATAACAAATAATTACATAAATTTTACATATCTCTGAACAATAATTCATACGATGTTGTTATACTTGAAGCAACTTAAAAACCACGCGAATGAAAAAAACCTTTACTCTCATCTCATTGGCTTTCACCACGGCATTGATACTTATTCAGTCAGCCGGGAATATCGCCATCAGCAATCAATCCGGAGGTCCTGCCTCGCATACCGGATCACCTTCCGATAATCAGACTTGTGCTAAATCCGGTTGTCATTCCGGAGGTGCAACT
>JBIIRF010000351.1:0-3007 GCA_044341715.1 Bacteroidia bacterium
GGTCGATTCCAAGGTTTCGCTGATCGCCTACGAGCGTTATTGCAATGAGGAGGATGAAACAGCGCGTGCCTTGGCTTTGCGTGAGCACTTGAGTTCGCTGCGTAAACACGTGAAGGATCTGAGTGGAAAAAATTATCAGTCCTTGTATGAAATCAATACCCTCGATTTCGTTTTGCTGTTCGTTCCGGTTGAGCCGGCTTTTGCTTTGGCAGTGGAGCAGGATCAGGAACTTTTTAATGAAGCTTTCGAACGGAATATTGTGATTGTTACTACGTCTACCTTGTTGGCGACCTTGCGTACTATTGCAAGCATCTGGCGTCTCGAGTATCAGAATAAAAATGCGTTGGAAATTGCGCGTCAGTCGGGTGATCTCTATGATAAGTTTGCAGCGTTGATCGACGATATGATTACCGTTGGTAAAAAAATTCAGGATGCTCAGGGTGCTTACGAGGGGACAATGAATAAATTGCACCTGGGTCGTGGTAACCTTATTTCCCGTGTAGAAAATTTAAAGAAGCTGGGTATAAAAACTACCAAGCAGGTGAACCAGAAATTAATTGAGCGTACAGAAGATCTGGATTCAGGGGAGGAGACGGTTTCGCGTAATCTTGATCCGAATGCCTGATGGTTGGTAAATTGGTGAACTCATCGATATTGTATTTGCGCAATTTGTTTTGTGTAATGGCATGTGTGTCGCTCATCTCGGCGTGTGGTACTTCCGGAAAGTTGAGTCATGAAAATTTATCGTCGAGGTTTTCATACGGTAATGAACTGCTTGCTCCTCAGGTGTCGTTATTTCATGCCCGGTCCGATTCCTCTGAGGTGTATTTTGAAATTCCTGCGGAAGGTCTTTTATTCAAAAACAACGGGAATGAGTTCCTGGCGGGGTTGAATATTCGTTGGGCAATCTATGCTTCGTATACAAGTTCAATGCCGGTGGATTCAGGTTCCACTGCATTTCGTGTGATTTCCGACAGGGAGAAGTCAGTGTTTCGGAATAAGTTCAGTTTTCCTTTGCAGCGAAAACAAGATTATATTCTCCGCCTGGAGTTTGAGGATGAGAACAGAAATGTAAAGGCGATGCGCTATGTGCAGATGCATAGAGAGGGTGTCCTTTCTGCAAATGATTTTCTGCTATGTGATACCGTGGGTGTTCCGCTGTATCGTTCGCATGTGCAGTTGGGGGAAGTCGTGAAGTTGCGTTCGAATCGTCCGGAGGCATTGCCGTTTAAGGTGCGTTGTTATCATCGTGAGTTCCCGTTGGCGTTCCTTCCGTTTCGTGTGATCGATGATCCGGTGTTTGAAATGGCTTCCGATAGTGCGTATGCAGTTGATCTTCGAATGGATCCGGTTTTGTCGTTCAGTAAGGAGGGGATTTATTTCTTTCAGTCAGATACGGCTACGGCGCAGGGATTTGCAGTGTTTTGTTTCGAGAAGGGTTTCCCGATGGTAACGCGGCCGGCTCAGCTGATCGAGGCTACACGATACCTGACAACGAAGCGTGAGTATGAGCAGTTGAAATTTGCGACTGATCAGAAGGCGGCTTTGGATAAATTCTGGCTGGATGTGGGTGGAAATTATGAGCGGGGTCGTGGTTTGATTAAGGCGTATTATTCCCGTGTGCAGGAGGCGAATCGTTTGTATACTTCGTACCTGGAAGGCTGGAAAACAGATCGCGGTATGATGCATATGATTTTCGGTAAGCCGCAGTCGATATATCGCGATGGGGAAACAGAGCAGTGGACGTATAACAATATGCCGGGATTTCCGGAGATGTTGTTTGTGTTCAGAAAGATGAATAATCCGTTTACCGTGAACGATTATGCACTGATCCGGCAGCAGTCGTATGAGAATGTATGGTATATCGCCGTCGACCAATGGCGTCAGGGGCGAATTGTAAATGATAACTAATATTGCAGGGATGATAAACAGAGACGAAGAATTAACAATGATCTATGGTACGCGTGCCGTGATTGAGGCATTGCGTAGTGGCAAGGAGTTCGAACGGATTTTCCTTCAGCAACAATTGAATAATCCTCTTATCCGTGAATTGAAGGAGGAGATGAAAAAGGCGGGTGCGCATTTTCAATTGGTGCCGGGTGATAAACTGAATCGTTTGACGCGTAGTAATCATCAGGGTGTGATCGGATACCTTTCTACGGTTGAGTATGGTCATACTGAGGATCTCGTGCCGACAGTATTTGAGTCGGGGAAGATGCCCCTGCTGGTGATGCTGGATCGTATTACGGATACACGAAATCTGGGTGCGATTGCGCGTACTGCTGCCTGTACCGGCGTGAATGCGCTGATTATTCCGTCCCGCGGCTCTGCGATGATTAATAGCGATGCAGTAAAGACAAGTGCAGGTGCTTTGCATCAGTTGCCGGTGTGTCGGGAAGATAACCTTAAAACTACTATCGATTTTTTGAAGTCTTCAGGTATTAAGGTGGTGGCGTGTTCGGAGAAAGCGGAGTTGGATGCACGTGATGCAGATCTGACAGGTCCGCTGACTATCATTATGGGTAGTGAGGAAAATGGGGTGTCGCCGGAGTATATGAAGCGTTGTGACCTGACAGTGAAGTTGCCGATGGTGGGAAATATTTCTTCTTACAATGTATCGGTGGCTGCAGGTATGGTGCTGTATGAAGTGCTCTGTCAACGAAAAAAAATGAAAGGAAATTGAGTGTATGAAAAATCTCTCGTCGGAAGATAAATGGGCTTTGCTGGTGCTGCTGGTAGCGGCTGTCCTGCGTTTTTATAATTATGCCGATTGGTCAATGAGTAATGATGAACTGAGTGCGTTGACGCGTCTGCAGTTCGATTCGTTCGGGGAGATGATTCAGAAGGGGGTGCGTGATAATGATATGCATCCGATGGGTGTGCAGAGCTTTTTGTGGGTGTGGACAAATTGGTTTGGTTTTAACGAGGCTGCAGTGCGTCTGCCGTTTGTGTTGTTGGGTATTGGTAGTGTATGGCTGTTTTACCTGACGGGCCGCAATTTTTTCGG
>JBIIRF010000353.1:0-2993 GCA_044341715.1 Bacteroidia bacterium
GAGGAGTGCCCACCGTATTACACACCCCATTGATGAGTGGAGCTAATGCCATTCATGGAGTAGTTATTGTTGGGGCGATTTATGTGATGTTAAACGTAGATCCATCCAACGTGCTTGCCTTGGTGCTTGGATTCCTGGCTGTACTGCTCGGAACCCTAAACGTAGTAGGTGGCTTTGTCGTCACCGACCGGATGCTCGAAATGTTCAAGAAAAAATAAACAACGACCTAACAACCTGATCATATGAAGAGCTCCCTGCTCGAAATATCTTACCTCATCGGATCCGTGACCTTTATTCTCGGATTAAAAATGATGGGGAATCCAAAAACTGCGCGAAAAGGAAATCTTATCGGTGCTGCCGGTATGACGATCGCTATTTTCGGTACCATCTTCCTGTTTGAAAAGCGGGAACATGGCGAACTCATCGAAGGATATACCGTTCCTGGAATCATCTACGCCCTTATTTTCGGTGCAATTGCTTTGGGTACTGTTGTCGGCTGGCTGACCGCAAAACGTGTACAGATGACCAAGATGCCTGAACTCGTTTCTATGTTCAACGGTATGGGCGGTGCCTGTGCTGCGCTTATTGGTTTAATGGAATACGAACATAACATCGGAAATTCCGGGGCACTCTCTACCATTATTGCCGGTATGGTGATCGGTTCAGTTTCCTTCAGCGGATCTATCATCGCCTACCTCAAATTGAATGGTACGATGAATAAACCCATCCGTTTGCCACAGTACAATATCCTGAATACCGTCATCATGATTTCAGTGATTGCTTTTGGTGCATGGGTGGTGATGTACTCTCCTGAAAACATGGCTATCGTATATGGACTTTTTGCTTTCGCGTTGTTCTACGGGATCCTCTTCACCATTCCGATCGGCGGTGCAGATATGCCGGTGGTTATTTCGCTGTTGAACTCCTTTACCGGACTCGCAGCTGCCTTCGGTGGATTCCTTTATGATAACAAGGTTATGCTTACCGGAGGTATCCTTGTAGGATCAGCAGGAACCTTGCTCACCCTGGTGATGTGCAAAGCCATGAATCGTCCGTTGAGCAATGTGATTTTTGGCGCATTCGGAGGCTCATCGTCAACAAGCGAAAGAGAGATCAAAGGAAACATCAAGGATATCAATGTCAGCGATACTGCGGTCCTCATGAACTACTCCAAAAAGGTAGTAATTGTACCGGGATATGGTTTGGCAGTAGCACAGGCGCAACACGTTATCCACGAACTGGAAATGATTCTTGAAGAACGTGGAGTAAGCGTAAAGTATGCGATTCACCCGGTAGCGGGGCGTATGCCCGGACACATGAACGTACTCCTTGCCGAATCGAATGTATCGTATGATAAGCTGGTAGAGATGGAAGACATCAACCCTGAATTTTCTTCTACCGATGTGGTACTCGTTGTTGGTGCCAACGACGTAGTAAATCCTGCAGCGCACAACGATCCATCCTCCCCTATTTACGGAATGCCGATCCTCGACGTAGAAAACGCGGCGCATATCATCGTCAACAAACGTTCCATGAATGCCGGATATGCCGGAATCGAAAACGAACTCTTCTTCAATCCCAAAACCAGCATGCTCTTCGGCGACGCAAAAGATGTGTTAACGAAACTGGTTGGTGAGTTGAAGGCGTTATAGCCGGCGTCTCGATACAATTTCATTTCGTCAAGTCAAACCTTGTTTGACTTGACGAAATGAAATCACTCGACGACCGGCTATAACATCATACATGGGTTGGCCGGACGAAATGAAATCACTCGACGACCGTCTATAAAATCACACATGGTTTGACCGGACGAAAAGACATCATTCGACGGCCTTTTACCGTGGTTTGACTGGACGAAATGAAATCACTCGACGACCGTCTATAAAATCATACATGGTTTGACCGGACGAATAGAAATCACTCGACGGCCATCTATTATTCGATGACATTACTTATACTCGAAGACCTTTCAACGAAAAAGCCTGAAGTAGATTCTTCAGGCTTTTTCGTTGAAATAATTCTCAAATTCTATCAGTAGTTGTGAGCTGAGTAGAAAGATAATTTGTCAAGGCATGGGCAAACCCTTGAACAACCAATTTCAAGTTACGAACTTTCCTCAATCCCTCACGCATCGCACAGAAAAACCGCCATTCTTAGGTACATAGTACCGGTTTACGTCACCAACAAGATAGCCTAGGTTTCTATTCCAAGCAGATGCTGAAAAATTTTGCGTAGAGGTCCACCAATAACTATTTGAATAAATTGAGATATACATCCCTTGTGTATGTCGGGCTCCTCCTGGAAGGCCTGTGAATCCGCTTACGTTATTAGCATCGACATTCGGACTATACCACAAACCGGTTGCATTATCCTTTAGCATGCCGCCAGCAATAGAACTTGAAGAACCAACAGTAACTGTATCCGCTCCAGAGTCTAAGAATTTTATTAGTATATTCCACTCTGCATCCGTTGGTACATGCCAGCCAATAGGGCATAATCCAGCAGGATCGGCTACCGCATACCAGTTATACAACTTACCAAATTTGGCTGTATTTGATGTATCATCATTATAGTCTGCCATTGCGCCAATTGTAGTAGTTTTCCATAAAGTATCATTTAAATTAGTCGTTATTGGACTACCGTTACGATATTTAGTGGTTTTTAAGTTCTCCTTCATCCAACACTGATTGCCAATAGTCACTACATTGTACACATTGCCATCTATATCTGTTACCGTGGTTGGGCCACCAACACAACTTCCACTTCCGCCCTGATTGCAGAGTATTATATTTCCCGCCGAAACGGTAGAATTCAGGTTTCCACTTGTAATATTTGAATTTACGATTGATATCCCATCGAATAACTGAACAGTAATGCTTTGATTGGCCGGAACTGCAAACTGGAAGTTTCCTGAAGATGAGAATTGTACTATGCTAGAACCACCACTCCAAACCGCTCGACCATAAGAGGGAGTAATATTATTGTAACAATCT